>NZ_JAVKEA010000080.1:0-5651 GCF_040221695.1 Coleofasciculus sp. E2-BRE-01
GAACCAACTCCTGTACAAAGAAAGGCTTTAGATTTATTGGGCGTCAGCCTGATTTGTACCCAGTGACGCCAAAAGCCAAATCGCCCTAAGCCAAGATACGCATACGGTGTAGCGATTTGTCAAAGGGGAACTTCAGTTTAAAATTAATAATATTCTACGCCCATTGGTGACAAGTTAAGCTTGGATGCTAGTTGTCAAGGCAGGTTTGAGAGAATATATTCAGAATTAAGTTCCCGTCTAATTTACGCGAACGACTTGGCGTAAGGTTAAGAGGTCGTTATGATTAACAAGAGAAAAGCTTGACATCATAATTTATAAATTATGATTTATGACCTTTTCTATAACCTCGCCCCCGCTCAATTTCATCTCTAAGTTCCTTGAGTTCTTTCAGATTCAACTTCTTGGTATAACAATTATGGTTATCCCCCAATACCATCTTGCTATAGCTCTGTAAACTCTCAATCCAGGGAAACTCAGTCATCCGGAAACGCCACGACACTCCCGGAAGCGGAGGTAAGTTTAACGCCTCTCGCACCACGAAACGACCAATGGTAAATGCACTGGTATTGGGGTCCCAGGTATCGCCTTGTAGGTCAAGATCCCAGGTTCCAATCAAATGAAAAACCTTGCGCGAACTCTTCAACTTAATAATCCACTGCACACTAAACCGATGAGTCCGAAAAATCTGGTCTTCCTGGGCTAACGATAGCTCCAAGATGGACGTATCCCTATCAGAAAATGAGTTAGCATCCAGAGCTAATCGAATCGCCGCCAAGTTGTCAAGAGTAATCAGCAGATTGTGACGGGGATTGTGTTGATTCAGTAGATACCAGGTTCCTACAGCACCGGGCGCGTCTCGTTCGACGGACAAAAGCACGATGGATTCATCAGCCGAATAGGTACGCTCAAGAACCAGAAACGTTGGTTGGAACGTTTCTGGTTTCTGAAAAATGCGGCGAATCCACCGAGTCAGCCATCGAAACCATTGTCGTAAACTCTGTTGCTTCACTGATGTCGCGTTCTCAGGGGGGATATGTTAAAACTTCTCATCGACAATGGCTTGATCCGAAGTGCTTGATCCGAAGTGCTAGTTCCATGATGGAGATAGGGACAGAACTTACGCACACTCTTCTATATGTAGTAGGCTGGCAAGCTTAAAGTTGTGGGTAAAATTTTTCTGGATCGCTACTCTCATAAGGGTTTGAGAAAATACTTGACCACTGTTTTAAGCTTGCCAAGCTAGTAGGGTAGGCAATGCCCACCTACCACTATAAATAAGGTTTGAATACTCAAATTGCCTAAGTCCTGAGGGAAACTAGCTTAACCCATCCCCACCCATAGTTATGGGTTAACTCAGAATTCTCTAACCCTTCGGACGTTCCACCGGAGGAGTCTCTACAACCCCTGCTCCCCCTGCTCCCCCTGCTTCCCCTGCTTCCCCATCTCCCCCTGCTTCCCCTGCTTCCCCTGCTTCCCCTGCTTCCCCATCGTTCGCATTCCCTGACAGCTTATCCCTAAATCCAGAAATTCTGAGTTAAAGTGAATTTTGAACTGACAATTTTTCCCAATCATCAGGTCAGTCTATGAACTCGTTAGTTGGTAAAACCCTACAGGGTGGCAAATACACTCTAGAGCAAGAACTAGGACGAGGGGGCTTTGGCATCACCTATAAAGCCACCCATCACTATTTAGGTCAGGTGGTGGTGATTAAAACCCTAGACGAGTCCATGCATCGTAACCCCGACTGCTCTCGGTTTCAGCGCCTATTCCAGGATGAAGCACGACGGCTCGCCTTGTGTACCCATCCCAATATTGTCCGAGTCAGTGACTTCTTTGTGGAAGCAGGGTGGCCCTACATGGTAATGGACTATGTAGACGGTCAGACCTTACAAGAGATTTTACTTCCCGGAAAACCCCTCAGTGAAGCCACCGCCATTCATTACATCCGCCAAATTGGTGACGCCTTAACCGTAGTCCATCAAAAAGGTTTACTCCACCGAGATATTAAACCTGCCAACATCATCCGGCGCGAAGGCACACACCAAGTTGTCCTCATCGACTTTGGCATTGCCCGGGAATTTAGCCTGAATACAACTCAAACCCACACTAACATGCTGTCTGAGGGCTATGCCCCTTTAGAACAGTATTTAATCAAAGAAAAACGCACCCCAGCCTCCGATGTTTACGGTTTAGCCGCCACTCTCTATACCCTGTTAACGGCCCAAATCCCCACACCTGCCGTTATCCGGGAACGTCAACCTATGCCCGCTCCCCGTGACCTCCAACCCCAACTCAGTGCTGCCGTAAATCAAGCGGTCATGCGCGGGATGGCAATTGAGGCACGTTATCGCCCTTCATCGGTAGCAGAATGGCTATCCCTGTTGCCGGATGTTTCCTTTGAATCCAGCCCGGTATTCGTCTCCAATCCCGTATCAACAACCAACGGAGCCACTGTAGCTTTAACCCCACCACAGGAAGCCAGTTCCCGTCAGCGAGAATCCCAGCCCACTCAATATACGCCTTGGCATCGACGCTTAGGTGTTTCTCCCGTTTTACTAGGAGTGGGGGCTGTCATTGCCACCAGTTTGGTCGGATTGGGAACGATTTGGTATCAGTCTCAAAATCTATCAACCCCACCAGCGGCTGAACCTTCATCTCCAGAGGAATCCCTAAACTCTGATCCCCAACTTAATGATAGTGAGGAAACGACTGAACCCAGCCAGGACAAAAATGCCCCGGCTTCGGAGCAGGAACAGAAACCCTCTCGCCGCTCTTTTCCGGGATTCCCTAAAAAATCAAGAGATTCAGTTGAACCTTCTCCCTCACCCACTGCTGAAGACCCTTCATCCGCTCCTGGAGAATCACCCTCCTCTGAGAAAAAATCGCCAACTTCAGTCCCTAAACCTTCACCTAATTCATCCCCAATATCCCCTGCTCAATCTCAACCGCCAGAACCGCCAGCCCCCTCTCCAGAGGTTCCCCAATCGGCTGAGTCTTCTGAATCGGTCAGCGAACCCCCGTCTGAGTCTGTTGGCGAACCCCTAGAAAACCTGAAAAAAGCGCCTGCTCCCCCAGAAGCCCCCCTACCGAAAAAACCCGAAACCACTGAAGAGGATGAGGGATGAGGGATGAGGAATGAGGAATGACGAATGACAAATGACAAATGACAAATGACGAATAACAAATGACAAATGACAAATGACAACCAATACGGTTTAGCTCTACATACCACCAGTCCCCAACTCGGATTAGCCATTAGTAATTTTCAGAGTGATCATCGTGCAGCTATCTGGGATTTGGGACGAGATTTATCAACTCACTTACATCAACACTTGGGTGATTTTTTACTCCCAAACGCTTGGTCAGATGTGGCATTTATTGCCGTCGCCAAAGGTCCCGGAAGTTTTACAGGCACTCGTATTGGTGTGGTAACAGTCCGAACGTTGGCACAGCAACTGGATATTCCTTTATTTGCCATTTCCACCCTGGCAGCCGTGGCTTGGTCGGCAACGCTTCAAGGGAAAGAGCATCGGAAAACCTCACACGAAAGAGCGATCGCGCTACAAATGCCTGCTCGACGGGGACAGTTGTATACCGCAATCTATCAGCCATCCTCAGAGGGTTCTAGCTTGACGCCGCTTGTACCCGATGCCGTGATGACACCCAATATCTGGCAACACGTCCTAGACAATCAAAACCTCCCCTATCAACTCATTGAGGTATCCGTTAATTTAGGAACTTGTGTCACCAGTGTATTAGACTTGGCTTATGTGGATTGGCAGCAAGGAAAACGCCCTCACTGGTCGGATACGTTACCGTTTTACGGACAGCATCCAGTTACTGGAACAAAAAGCGATTAACTGTGAATTCGAGGTTCTGGGTAAAGCGTGCTAAGTAACTGACTTTCTACCGTCGCCAGTTCTGCTAACCTCTGGCTGACAACCTCCCGCTCAAAATAGGTATCCGCTAGCACCCAGTAAACCCCGTAATGTCGTGCTTCAGATGTCATCAAACCTTGATAAAATTCAGCTAACTCCGGGTCAGGGCAGTGAGTTGCCAGTAATCCCAGCCGTTCGTGAGAGCGAGCCTCAATTAGAGCAGCAACCAATAAAGAATCCAATAGCCGATCCGGTTCATGGCGGCGAATCTGAGCTGTTAGCTTAGCGCCATAAGGTGACGGGGATAGGGACGCTAGGGGAATACCCCGTCGTTCCAGCCATTGATTGACCTGTTCAAAGTGATCCAATTCCTCACGCGCGATCGCGGTAAGCTGACGAACCAGTTGCGTACTCGATGGATAGCGGAAGATTAAATTCAGGGCTACACCTGCCGCTTTGCGTTCGCATTGGGAATGGTCGAGTAGAATGAGATCAAGGTGAGCTAGGGCTTGTTCAACCCAAGTCCAGCTCGTGGGTTGTTGGAGGGCATGAATCATTACCCAGGGAGAATCTAACACAGGTTTTGGTGACATCGAACTGTCTTGTGAATCACAATAGGGGGAAGATGATTAGGATAGAGACTAGGAAACTGGTATTTATCAATGGCGTGCCGGATGCTCAACGAAAAAGGTGTTAAATTCAATGAATTTCCTCTGAAACCTGGAAGATAGATGTTAGCACTTGTTTTAACTAATAGATAATAGAGTATCCTAAGCCTGAGAATCTTGACCACCCTTGGTAAATATACCTCGGCACACAATCGTCCAGCTTTTGGTAACCAAACTGGTGCAAGTAAACGTTTATGGGTGCTACTTATTATTTGACGACACGGATTTGGATCAATAAACAATGACTCACCGTCGGATTGTTATCGGTGACGTGCATGGGCACTACGATACCCTAATGACCTTATTGGATGCGATCGCTCCTAGTAAAGACGATCAAGTCTATTTTTTGGGAGACTTAATTGATAGGGGTTCCCAAAGCTCTCAAGTTGTTGAATTTGTCAAGCAAAGCCCTTATCCTTGCTTGCTAGGCAATCATGAGCAAATGCTATTAGAAATCCTGGGTCAGGGAGAAATCTATGGTCCTGCCCTGCAAGCATGGCTCTATAGTGGCGGTCACAGTACCATCAATAGTTATGGTGAGAGTGGTGTCCGCCAAGACCATATCGAGTGGATGCGTACCTTACCCACCCATATCGATTTGGGAGATACATGGTTAGTCCATGCTGGAGTTCATCCCCATTTACCCCTGGAAAAACAAACGACAGAACAATTCTGTTGGATTAGAGACGAATTTCATAGCATTCAAGAGCCTTATTTTACCGATAAGTTAATTATCATTGGTCATACGATTACCTTTACCTTGCCAGGAGTACAACCGGGACGAATTGCCCAAGGTCGAGGATGGTTGGATATTGACACGGGCGCGTATCACCCGAAAAGTGGTTGGCTCACAGGATTAGACTTGACAAACTCACGGGTTTATCAAGCCAATGTTTTTAAACAACGGGTTCGCCAAATGCCACTTGAGGAGGCGGTGACAAGAGTAGAGCCTTCACAACTCTTACCACCTAAATCGCGAGGAGCTACGGCTTCAACCGGAACGAAGTGGAGGTAAGCCGTAGGGGGAGAGCGGGAAATACTTCGGCTAAACGCCCGAAGTATTTCCAGTTATTTCCCGCTAGTTGGTATAATGTTAGCCATGAAA
>NZ_JAVKEA010000081.1:0-19238 GCF_040221695.1 Coleofasciculus sp. E2-BRE-01
ACAATCTTTTTCCATAAATACGTCTTGAACTATATAATTCTTCTCTACCTTGTCTACTTTTCTTCTCTACCTTGTCTACTTTCCTTCCTTGTCCTCCAAGTCTAGTCCCCACCCTCAAGTAAAAAACCTACACCTGTCAGGATGGGGGAGATGGGGGAGATGGGGGAGATGGGGAAGATGGGGGAGATGGGGGAGATGAGGGAGATGGGGGAGATGGGGAAGATGGGGGAGATGGGGGAGATGAGGGAGAACAAAGGACGAATGAGTGTCATCCTACACCTTTTGGGTAATAGTCAGTCGTGTCAATTGTTCGACATTATAGAAAAGGAACCTCTATTGGGTTCTGTCGTAAAAGCCCTCTGGTGGTGATCACGCAATTCTCATGTTCATTCCTGCTAGTTCAGAATTTGTCGCCTTGTGTCAATCACAGGTTGGAATCCTTACTCAAAGTCTAGGCGCGGCGTTGAGTGCGGTCTATTTAACAACGGATAAACTCGACGAGGCAGCGCAACCTAAGCTGATTCCGGTAGTAGTCTATCCAGAAGCGGCGATATGGGAAGAGGAGGAGACGGAGTTAACATTGCCCGATCGCATGAGTTCAGTGGATACGATTCCCCGCCTTGCTGAAGCTGTACCTCGCCTTTTACCTCAACCTGCTGACGATCACCATCTTCCCGATTCCACCTCACTCTCTCAGGACAACTCTCCCTTATCTCAAGGACGGCAAATGGTTTTGCCTCTAATCCACGAAGAAGTAGTTATGGGATTATTAGTCACAAGTCGCGATGATCGACCGTGGAATGAAAAAGAACAGACAGCGATTGAACGCATCGCTGGAACATTGACACTTGCCTACTTAATGGATCGGCGTCGGGCTTGGTTTGAGCAGGAATGGACTCAGCAACGCCGTCTACAAGCACAGCAACGGGATCGGCTGGATGATATCCTGCATCAATTTCGCAATCCTTTAACCGCATTGCGAACCTTTGGCAAACTGCTACTCAATCGACTGCAACCCGATGATAAAAATCATAACGTTGCAGCTAGTATTGTGCGAGAGAGCGATCGCTTGAAGGAATTGTTACAAGATTTTGATGAATGCTTAGATCAGGATGCACCAACAAGTGAACCCCTAACCTTACCCGCATCAGCTAGCGCCGCAACTTGTCCACTCCCCGAATCAGACGAAACTGGGACAATTGTTTCTTCGGTTAACTCAGAACCAGAGACAGACGCACCAGCCATTCCGTTGCTTCCGGGTAAAACCCTAATTGTCGAGTCATTCACCGTCGCCGACGTATTAGAACCCCTGCTCATTTCCGCCCAAGCAATCGCGGGGGAACGGGATTTAGAATTACGCTACTCGATTCCCCAAGACTTACCCCCTGTGCAGGCAAACGCTAGGGCGTTACGAGAGGTTTTAAATAATTTAATTGACAATGCCTTAAAATACACGCCCGCTGGGGGGCAAATTGATGTGGAAGCAGGTGTGGGTCAACCCACAGATGAGACGAGAACAATGGTGGGAATTGCAATTACTGACACCGGAGTTGGAATTCCGCCCCAAGACATCGAGCATTTATTTGAGCGGCGTTATCGAGGAATACAAGCCAACACAGGGATTCCGGGGAGTGGTTTAGGGTTAGCGATCGCCAAAACACTGATTGAACAAATGCAGGGTCAAATCGAGGTCTTTAGTCCGGCGCAGTCCCCGTGGACTCAATCTCAGTCAGACCCAGCAATTCGCCGTTCTGGGGGGAAGTCAACCCAGGGAACAACGTTTGTCGTTTGGTTGCCAATTTATGAATCATGAAGAAAAAAAACACCGAAAACACCTATACCTATTTGTTTGCCACACATCGTTAACCTGTAGAGACGTAGCATGCTACGTCTCTACACAATGACGCTAGTTGGTGCTGATAACTAAGTCCTCATCAAGTTTGAGATCTAAATCGGTATCCGGTTCAATCACAATCAGATCCACACTGTTGCGACCGAGGAAGCGTTGGATTAAGCTCAATGCTACACCAGACCCCGTACCAATCAACAGTTCTTCCGTCGCGATCGCCCGATCTCCCGTTACCGCTGAAATCGCTGCCGCCGCCGCTGTACCGAGTGCTGCATTCTTGACCAAATTTCCGACATTACTACCTTGAGTGACTGTTTCCGTCGTGGTGATTACTCCAGACGCAGCATCAATAGTCATTTGCTGACCATTCATCACCAGTTTCTCTGCGACAAATTGAGCGCCACCATTCGTAGAACGCAACTCACCGACAATCTCACTACCTGCTGGAATCAATACAGTGCCATCAGAGGTGGTGATATTCGCATCGACAGTTAACGTTAAGGGTAATTGTTCGTCTTCTTCAGCAACCAGAATTTTCTCTCGGATATATTTAACTGGAATAGTTGTACCCGCAGGAATCGTGACCGTAAACTCTGGATTAGCAATGTACTGAGAACTGACGATTTGTGCTTCTCCTTCACTCACTAACGCTTGGTAAATAAACGCCGCAACTTCAGCACGACTAGCATTCCGCTGGGGATTTAACGATTTAGCGTTAGGATAATTCACCACCAAGCGTTCTTCCGTGGCAGCGGCTATTGGCGTCCGCGCCCAACTGGAAATGCTAGAACCATCATTGTAGTAATTTAAAACACTGGTTGAACTGGCTGAATAATCCAAACCATTTGCCAATGAAACTAAGACTTGTTCACGAGGAATATTTTGTTCAGGTCTAAAAACATTCCCTGGATATCCCGTTAAAAATCCTGTTTTATAAGCATCTTGGATGGCAGAATACGCCCAGTATCTTGAAGGGACATCAACAAAAGTTGTTGACCCGCGTTGCTCGGCTTTATTAAAGGCTTGATTTGCCTTACGCATCATCGCCGCAAACTGGGCGCGAGTTACGGGAGCATCCGGTCGGAATGTACCATCCGGAAACCCAGCAATAATATCCCGTTGGGCTAATTCGGTAATAAAGTCTTCCGCCCAGTAGGTAGAAGAAACATCTGAGAAACGTGTGCTTTGGGCAAGCGCTGATGCACCTGTAACGAAGGGAGCGATCGCACCAGCCGTTAATCCAAAGGCTAAAAATGCAGCGGTTCCAGATTGCCAGGGATGAAAGTTAGACATTAAAGGCGTTCTCCAACACGAATCGTTCTGTTTGTTAATTTACTAGACCGTTTAGAATTCCAGATGTTCCTAAAATTTTCCTACCCATTCATTAGATAAAGTTTAGCAAGAAAATGTTTTGCGCGTCACTGCTTTATAGGAACATTTTCAGTGTGAATGACGATCCGTCCGGACAATTAGTTTCCAAAAAATAAAAAATCCTCTACTGACTTTTAGAGTAAAGGATAAAAGCTAAAGAAGCTGGGAAAGCCGATCTTTAGGGGCGGTTTTTACCCATAACGTTTTAGCCCTGTCGGTAAAATTTGACTAAACCTGTCCGGATAACATTTTGTGACACATCGATAACTGGACTAAACCTGCCCTTGTGGGAGAAAAAATTAACTGAGAACTCAAATGACCAACCCCCATCCCACATTACTAAGATTGCTGGTCAATCCAGCGGTGGTAAAGTTTTTGAATGGCTTTAAGCACGTTATTATGAGTGGACTTGGGAGAAGTTTGGGCAGGATCGAGAAGCTGTAAGCGGGTGAGAAGTTTAGCTTCCTCAGTATCTACATCGCCATCGCTGTAAATTAAGGCACTAATCGCTTCAATCAAGCCCTGATAATCCTCTTGGCTAGGATGATCGCCCAAATACTCTTGCACCCATCTATAACACTCGTCACTGGACACCGATTTGAGTTCGTTCAACAGGGGTCGAATTTCTGGGTCTTCAGCCACATTGGATTGCTGGGCGACTTGGTGCAGATACTGCCGTTCCTCTGGCTGAATTCGACCATCGAGCCAAGCCGCACCAATCAGAATCTTTACAAGCTGTTTGACATGAGAGTCTGTAACCATGACGTTTTTCTACAAAGAACTTCTGCTATATCTATATCAGAACTGTCCCCAAAAATGCGCTTAGACGTTCTAATCTTTACCAATGAGCAGGCTTGGTTAAGAGAAGTTGGGGGAGGTGGGGAAGCTGGGGAAGCTGGGAGAGCTGGGGAAGCTGGGGAAGCTGAGGGAGCTGAGGGAGATGAGGGAGATTGTGTAGGGGCGGGTTTCACTACTATCTTTTTGGTTACACCCAGATGTAACTAAACCCGCCCCGACTTCACGTAATGACCAATGATCAATGACAAATGACAAATGACAAATGACGAATGACGAATGACTAACCCCCCAAATACTTCAATCTCACCATAAAAAAGCCATCCATCTGATGCTGATGGGGTAAGACTTTCAGCCAGCCTTGAGGCGTAGAAAAAGCGGAGAGTGTCGGCGGGGGTGCATCGATACGCCAGTGGGGATGACGTTCTAGAAAGGCTTGAATCACGGCTTCATTTTCTTGGGGATGCAAAGTGCAGGTGGCGTAAACGAGAACGCCTCCAGGTTTAACCCAGGTGGCTGTCTGAGTTAATAGTTCACTTTGCAGTACAGAAAGTTCCTGAACTCTGGCTGGAGTACAACGCCAACGGATATCGGGGCGACGGTGTAATGTACCTAAACCAGAACAGGGGGCGTCGAGTAAAACAGCATCAGCTTTTTGGGTAAATTGGGGAAAATCACGGCTATCGCCTGGGCAGATTTGAATGGATTGTAATTGTAACCGTTGAGTATTAGCTTTGACTTTTTTTAGGCGAGATGCGGCTTTGTCACATGCCCAGATTGTACCGCGATCGCGCATGAGTTCGGCAAGATGTGTGGTTTTCCCGCCCGGTGCAGCACAGGCGTCAATGATGACATCATTGGGTTGAGGATTGAGTAAATGACTCACCAGTTGGGCGCTACTATCTTGAATTGTCCACCATCCCTCGTTGAATCCAGGCAGCGTTTGTATTGAACCTGTACTTCCTTGGAAGCGTAAAGCTTGGGGAAGGTGAGGAAGGCGCTGAACCTGAATACCTGCGGCTTGCATCACTGTTTCTACTGTATCGATAGAAGCGTTCAGGGGATTGATCCGCAGGTCAAGGGTTGGCGGTTGGTTGAACCATTGGCAAAGGGCTTCGGTTTCCTCGATTCCCAATTGATTTAACCACAGTTCGATCATCCAGTCGGGAAAACTATAGAGAATACCCAGGCGCTGAATCGGGTGGGAGGGTAACTGCAAGGGATCATCTAATTGGGGATTGGCTTTCAGACGGGCATACTGTCGCAGCACCCCATTAACCACCCCGGCTAATCCTTTTAATTGATTGGCTTTAGCTAGTTCCACGCTGGTATTAACGGCGGCTGATGGGGGAATGCGTTGCAGATAGCGCAATTGGTATAAGCCCAGATGCAGAATGAAGCGCAAGTCTGGGGGCTGCTGGTGGGCTTTTTTCTTCCCCAGTTGGTTAATTAAGGCATCCAGGGTGCGAGTGTGTCTGGTAGTACCATAGACTAAATCGGTTAACAGAGCGCGATCGGCACGATTAAGCGTAGTATGACGAAGCACTCGATCCAACGCAATATCTGTAAACGCACCTAATTTGTGAATATCTCGTAGGGCGAGGAATGCAAGTTGGCGAGAGTTTGTCATGGATGACTCAAAAAACCTTTACATCAACAAAGTCCAATCAGAGGCGCTAACTTGCATTGTTCTCACCGACTTACAAATCTTGGCGTGACAACAAAGACATGACAGACTCCTGCTGGCGCAGGGCAAAACGATCAGCAACTATCAGCGCGGGCAATTCGCCAATGGGTGCGTCTGGGCTGAACTGGAGACGATTATAGGTTACCCAATTGCCTTTTACTCGCCATCCCACGCGATCGCCAAAACTACACCAGGCTTGCCAATGACTTTTCTGCTTATCTAGAATACTCTGCCAGATTTGCTTTTGTACGGTTAAACCGAAGCGATCGCGACTGTATTCTCTCCACATCTTATCAATCCGATGTAATTCCTGAGCGGGAAACGTCTCAATATCCGCCACCCTCAACCAGCCGTCTCGCCTTGATACTTTCAGCATGAGTTTAGCCGTTTCTTGATCCGCCGCTTGCCAGTGTTGAGCCGCCAGTAGAGTCCGCAATCGCTGATAATCTTCCGGCGAAAGTCCCGATGTTACGGTACTACTGCCCAACATCACCAACCATTCTGCCACGGATTGGGGACGGGCTTCCGGTTGGAGTGCCATTCCTTTGAGGATAGCTTGATTGACGCGATCGCTAATTTTAGGATTAAGCTGTTGAGGGGATTCTAATTCTAAACGGTATGCTCGCATCGGTGCAGGTAAGGGAATTTCACCCGTTAGCAAGGCATACAATGTCGCGGCTAAAGCATAAACATCAGTATAAGCACCTCGTTTGGATCGCCAATCATACTGTTCAATCGGGGCAAATCCTTCCGATAACGACTGGGTATGGGTTTGGGTAATATTGGGGCTAAATTCACGGGCAATGCCAAAATCGATCAGAACGGCTTCATATCCAGCAATTCCGGGTACAGTTTCCACAGGACGCCGCATAATATTGAGAGGTTTGATATCTCGGTGCAGTAAGCCTTGATTGTGAATCAGCGTCAGCGCCTCGCCAATCTGCTGGATGTAGCCTAAAGCTTCGGATTCTGACAAAACACCGTGATGCCAAACCCGATGGGCTAAGGTTTCCCCTTGAATATATTCCATGACGATACACCACTGTTCATCCTCTTTAATTACTTCATCGACGCGCACGATATGAGGATGGCGGAATTTGGCTAAGCGTAAGGCTTCATTGATGAAATCCTGCTGATATTTGGTGGCGTTGTATTGGGGTTGCAGGTAGTCGTTGAGGGTTTTAATCACTAAGGGATTCCCTTGTTTGTCTTTGACGAGGTAGGTAATGCCAAAGCCACCTTGTCCGAGGATTTTTGCGATCGCGTATTTGCCCTGTTGTAATTTCTGTCCGGGTTGCCACATCATCGTCTACAATTCCAAGACCTTGATTGAGATCTATATTAGTACATCTGTTCTGCATTGGGAAGAGATGGTGCGATCGCATTTGAAAAAAGCCACAATTTTTAGAAGTTAGCTTGACCGAACAAGATTCTGTACGGTTTTCCTCCCTTGTCCTCTTGTCCCCCTTGCCGTCCTTGTCTTGCCCCAACCGCACAGTAAAAAACCTACACCTGTCAGCCCCCCTCATTCCCCCCTGCGAGGAGGGATGACAGAGGATGCTTCGCTTTTGTTTCATGGGAGAAGGGGAACCGGACTCTCTTGCTCCCCTCTTGCTCCCCTCTCCCAAGCTTGGGAGAGGGGCTGGGGGTGAGGGCTGGCGTGGGTGAGGGGTTTAGCTTAAGTTGACACCAATGCTCCCCACCCTTGCTATCAGAAGATAAGCTAGACTTTTTTCTTAGACCAGAATTACAGGGAAAAGGAAAATGGTCAGCAATCGGATAAAAGAAAACAGCACTGTACTAAGTTTTGTAAACAAGCCTTAAACCCTTACAAATGACGAATGACTTTATCAATGAACGTTTGGCAAGCGGATTTTTATCGGCGTCCTCTGCGAGATGAAACTGGACAAGTCTTATGGGAATTATTAATTTGTGACACCACAGGCAATGTTATCTATCAATCATTCTGTCCTCAGCCAGATGTAACCCGTGATTGGTTGGTATCGCAGGTAAAAATCGCGGCGACTAAGACAGGATTACCGGATGCAATTCACGTCTTTCGCCCCCAGTCGTTCAATTTATTCCAGGAGGTGGGACAACAATTAGAGATTAAGGTAGAAGCCACACGACGCACGCCCGCCCTAAAGCAACGATTACAGGAAAGAACGTTAGAGTATCAACAGCACGAGAATTACACTGGGGAAGCGTACAACCCCCTTAGCTTAGACAAACCGCCACCTGTACCCTTACCCGAAAATCTCTGGGGCGATCGCTGGCGATTTGCTAGTATTCCCGCAGGGGATATTGAGGAGGGGTTTGCCCAACGCCCGATTCCGATTGTACAGATGCCCAAAGAACTCTTACCTCTCCAATTAGGTTTAGCCTCAACGGTAGCTGTTCCCGGAGTCGTGATTGATGGGGGGCGTCAGTCGATGCCATTAGCGCGTTGGCTGCAAGAGGTGGAACCTGTAACGCTTAATTATATTCCCGGTGCGCCGGATGGGTTAATTTTAGAAGCCGGATTAGTGGAACGCTGGGTAATGGCAACCTTTGAAGATGAAGAAGTAGCGGCGGCGGCGAGGTTGTATGAACAGCGCAAGCAAACGAGTCAGGGATTGCATTTTTTGTTGGTGCAACCGGATGATTCGGGAATAACGTATACCGGATTTTGGTTATTGATGGCTGATTAATTTGGTCATTTGTCTTATGTCATTGGTCATTGGTTATTTATTAGACATCTATAACCTTGATGAAGGGAGAGTTTTGTTGAAAGGTTATCAGTAGATATCACAATTAAATGGCTAAACCCGCCCCTACAGTTGGTTTTCATGCTTCGACTCAACCGAATTCTCCGATTTATTTTGGCTTACGCTCTTTGAGAAAGTATGTCGTCATTTCTCCCTTGCCTTTAACGGAAATTGAACCGCGTTCTTGAAAAACGTATTTATCCTTTAAATGTTCATAGGTGGCATCAGAAACTTGAATATAACCCGGAAGACCATGGGATTCCATACGACTAGCTGTATTAACTGTATCGCCCCACAAATCATAAATAAACTTTTTCAACCCAATCACCCCAGCGACGACTGGACCACTGTGAATGCCAATACGCATCATGAAAGCGTGTCCTTGTTGGGCATTAACCGCATCAATTTCCCCTTGCATATCTAGGGCAAATTCGGCAACGGCTTCAGCGTGATCCTGACGCGGTAAGGGTAAGCCGCCGACAACCATGTAGGAATCGCCAATGGTTTTAATTTTTTCTAAGCCATGAAGTTCTACTAAACGGTCAAATCGCGAGAAAATCTCGTTGAGGAGATTGACCAGTTCGGTGGGCGAGATTTCTCCTGATAGGCGAGTAAAGTCCACAATATCGGAAAAGAGAACCGTGACTTCTTCAAAACTATCGGCAATGGTATCCGAGTCTGTTTGCAGGCGTTTGGCAATAGATTCCGGTAAGATATTCAGGAGGAGATTTTCTGCCTTTTCTCGTTCAGTAACCAGGTTTTTGGTAGAAGACTCTAAGGCGTCTAACATCGAGTTTATTGTTTGTGCCAGGTGGGTTAATTCATCATGTCCCTTGGCGCTAACTCGTAGCGATAGGTCATTACTTGTGCCAACTTCCTGTACATTGGTACTCAGTTTTGCTAGGCGAGACAGTACCATTTTTTCCAATAGGAAAAGAGTACCGACACTAAAAAGAATCCCTAAACCTAAAAGGGATAAAATAAGATAACGTAGACTAAGGCGACCTTGTTGATAGATTTCTCGTGGGATGTCGATTTGAACCAGTAACGCAGGTTGACCATAGATATCGCGGAGGAGGGTATAGCCTGCGATCGCCTCCCGACTTATAATCTGGATTAAGATGGGAGCCTGATTGGGTTGGGACTCCTGTTCAGATAGGCTAGACTGCACAGTCTGCAATTTAGCTGGTAATTGGGTATTATCGAGTCGGTAGACCTTAAGATTGAGTTGGGTGAGTTCCGCTAACGCCTCAATGCGCTGGTCATTCAGGTAACGACCCATAATCAAAGACCCCCGCATTGGACCAGTTTCCTCGTTGGTAAGAATGGGATTTGAGGCAATCATTAACGGTCCTTGAGGTAAGAGAATTAAACCTGTAATGCTACTGCTTGTCTCAGGATGCTGTAGTAGAACATTATCAAAATTCAGTTGTTGGATTAAGGGAGTAGGAATGGGGATTTCTTGCTGCTGAGCTAAGTTAAAATGTTTACCAAAAACCAATTCATCTTGGCGGTTAAAGAATAAAACCAGGTTTAGGTTAATATTCGTTAAATTTGTATCTGATAGATTCTCTTGAATATAATTTCGACTGGTATCTTCAATAAACGCATAAGTATCATCCCACTCACCATAATCAGCCGCTAAAACAGCTAAACTATCTAATTCATCAAATAACGCCTCCTGTACCCGTCGCACATTACGATACGCATGTTGTTCCTCGATTTGCGCGAAACTACGGATTAAAATCAGCGATAGACTGGCGTAGAGGACACCGATTAAACCCGCAAGGGTGAGACCAATCAGGAGTAGGGTTTTCTGGCGCAGGCTCATAAGTTCAGCAGGGGAGTGGCGGACAAGGGATAAGCTGGGGGAAATGTAAGCTGGTCAGTTATTTCTGCCATGCTGCATGAGGGAGTAGTTCTTTCTCCCTACAAAGTAAAGTACAACAATTCAAGGCGATAAAGGAAGAAATTCCGGTAAGGCGTCAGGACTCACTTTATTTCCGCCACGCTGAACCCATTATGGGTAGGTTACTACAGACATCTGATTAAAAGCTTATTTACTGGCTGAAGTATCCACCTAACCCAAGCGATTAATTCGAGTCAGATGGAGGATGTCTATTGCTTAAGGCATATTTTTTTAGGTGTACTGTTGAGTCAATTCAAAACAATCTCTACAGTAGTTTCTATCTTTAGGTTAAGGTGGGATTCAATTTTCTTGATTACCGTGGTATTTAAGCTCAGTTGATTGATAACTGGGTAGGCAGCTTTTGCCTCTATAGCCATACTCAAAAAAAATTATGTTTTTCCACAAAAAGGAAACCATTCAACCCGTTAATATCGAGACAGCACATCCCAAATTTGCCCAACTCTTGTTAGAACAATTCGGTGGTGCTACAGGTGAACTCACCGCTGCTCTACAGTACTGGGTGCAGTCTTTTCACTGTGAAAATCCCTCCATTCGGAATATGCTGCAAGATATCGCGGTTGAGGAATTTAGCCATTTAGAGATGATTGGCAAACTAATTGAATCTCACACCAAAAATGTTGACCAGACTGATGCGTATAAAAGTACACTCTTTGCAGTACGGGGAATGGGTCCTCATTTCTTAGATAGTCAAAGCTCTGCTTGGACGGCTACCTATATTAATGAAGGTGGCGATATTGTCCGTGACTTACGAGCAAATATAGGCGCAGAAGCAGGCGCTCGTCAAACCTACGAATCACTCATTAAACTAGCACCTGATCCGGGGACAAAAGAGACGCTAGTACACTTACTTACCCGCGAAATTTCCCACACTAAGATGTTTATGAATGCGTTAGATTCTCTGGGTAAGCTCACTGATCCCATGTTTGGCAACATTGAACCTGATAGTACCGTTGATCTGTACTATAACTTATCAACCGAGTCAGACGGCAACTCTCAACAAGGCGATAAGCCGTGGAATTCTGCACCCGACTTTAAGTATGTAGCTAACCCCACAGCGAGTCATTCTTAGAGACAATTGAGTCAGGTTTTGAGTAGCTTGACGACGCTACTAAAATAGTGAATATTTAGGTTGGGTTGATGCCAGTAAACCCAACTTAATTTCATGTCTAGCTGAATAATTACACTATTGCAGAGGGTAATGCTATATTGTTTCTATTCCATTCGATTACAGCATCAATTATCTCGAAACGGGTAATGAAACAGTAACAATAGTTTGCTTATCTGGAACGCTTTCAAGCTTGAGCGGAAATAATTATGAAAATCGAGTTTGATAGGCTTGAAAGGTTTGACGCCGTTCACTGGAGGTTTCGGCTAATTCTAATTCAGCATAAAGTAAAAAGTTTTGAATCGACCGAGATAATTGCTGTCCAGACGCTTGAATGTCTTCGATCATCGATCTTTTACAGCGTTTTCAGACTCCATGTGATACACCCAAACAAGAGCAGAACAGAGCTGTCCTAGAGTTACTGTATTACACCGTGTTAGAAAGTGCTTTACTACTCGTAGAAAACTCTAATTTAATTTTTTCTCCCCCAGCTTCCTCAGCTCCCCCAGCTTCTCTCTTTACAACGCTTGACGGCGTAGAAACAGCAGCAGATTATTACTCACCTTCTCAGACCAATGATCTTGGGGATAATGTCCGGCTTCTTCTAGTTCTACCAATTCGACATTCTTAATCATTTTGGCAAATTCTTGAACTTGAACCAAGGGAAGCCACGGATCTTTTATCCCCCAAAGAATCAATGTGGGTTGATTCCAGTTGCGAAACCCGGCTTCGATTTCTGCCATGGATGATTTAAATTGCAGGTTTTTAACCGTCATCAGTAAACTTCGCCCTGCATCAGAACTGCTGAGAAAGGGACGGCGATATACGTCTAAATCTTTATCAGACACGCGATAGCCACTACCGCCTTCTAAGGTGCGATCGACCAACAAGGGATCTTGGGTCAACATATCACCGACCAAGGGTAAGCCTAATTGCTTGATCTTCCACGGTAACTGACTCGCTGATGAGACAGGGGTGTTGAGAATGGCTAACCGTTCAACCTGATCGGGGTAACGCAAAGCGTATTGGAGTCCCACTGAACCCAGAAACCCTTGGACAACCAGATAAAATAGCTCGATTTGCAGATGTTGGATAAATTCTGCTAAGGCTTTAATAAAAGCATCTGGCGTATAGGCAAACTTACGACGGTCTGGTTTAGCAGAGAAACCTGCACCAATCCAGTCTGGCGCGATCGCACGGAATCCTTTTTCGGCTAAATCGGGCATCAGTGCTGACCATGAGTAACTCTGGGAGGGTAAACCATGAAGCAGCAGCACCGGGGGTTGTGTACTGGGATTCACTGGAGTAGCTTCCCGATAAAACCACTGGAGCGACCCGACCTGAATGGACTTTTCCTGAATGGACACTGTTATTTCCTACACCTTGACCGTGCTTTGAGCTTACCGCCCTGTAGACGTTTGAGCAAGTTTTCTTGGTAATTTCCGATCTCCGGGAATTGTCAACAAATCACAACATATCCCCTGTCTGCTAAACAGATAGCGAACAGACTCGCTAATTGTAATAAATAATGAAGCAATCTTGTAAATAAGCGTTAACCATAGGAGATTTAATCATGAATGCTGCGGAACAAGCCAAGGGTTTAGAGGTAACCACCAAAATTGCCGCCATAGTCAACTTGTTTAAGTCCCAGTTTCCCGATGCTAAGGCGGACTTGAAACCCTGGCAAAATGACCCAGATACCCGCAATCTAGTTGATCCCGACTCAATCGATATCGGTTTTCACTTTCCTGGGTGGAGTAGAAAGTTACAAAGTCGCAGCATCTTACTACAAATTCGGTTTTACCAAGATCCTTTAGAACAGTCTCATCGCTTGATCGGTTTAGATGCGGCAGGATTTAATCATCAAGGAGAAGCTTGGCGACTTTCGACGGTTGAGAACTGGCAATGTGTCGGTAATTATCAGCCTGCGCCGGAGGTTAGTGATAAGCTTAAACAGTTCTGCCGACAAGTCTTTGAGTTATTCATCTAATTGAACCGGGTGTCTTCTGTAGGACTTACGCAAAACCTCTATATGTAGGGTGCGTTAGCGTAGCGTAACGCACCATTGCCGCGATATGTGGTGTAGTTGTGTAAGTCCTGTTCTGGTTGAAACAGCAAGAAGACACCCAACACCATTACACACAAACAGTGGGGACGCGACATGTCGTGCCCCCACTGATGGTAGTTCAAATTAACCAACAAATGCCAGACGCGGCTCAGAGACACCTGCGGGTTCTTGTCCCTTCAGGGAAGCGAGCATCGTATCTGCATCAGACACTTCAAAGGGGTCATCTGGGCAGTTGTCGCTATAACCCGATTCTGCAAAGAATTTTTCAATCTTGCCGTCGTTCACCAGCATCGAATAGCGCCAGGAACGCATTCCGAAACCGAGGTTGGACTTATCGACTAGCATTCCCATCTTGCGGGTAAACTCGCCATTACCATCGGGGAGCAATAACACATTCTTTGCCCCTTGCTGTTTACCCCACTGAAACATGACAAACGCATCATTCACCGACAGGCAAATGATTTCATCGATACCCTGCGCCTTGAACTCATCATAGAGTTCTTCATAGCGAGGCAGGTGGTTGGACGAACAGGTGGGTGTAAACGCACCCGGTAAGGAAAATAAAACAACTTTTTTGCCACCAAAGATTTCCTGCGTTGTCCGATCTTGCCAACGGTAGGGATTTGAACCCCCTACAGACTCATCACGCACGCGAGTCTTGAACACAGCGTCGGGTACACGATCAATAACAGCCATATTTACCTCGTTTTACAGACGACTAGATTTTTGTTTGCTTTAGCTATATCTAACTATAACTCAGAATAATTCTGATTTAAGAATGAGTCAATAGTAATAAATACTTATTTTTCAGTCTAACTGCTAGACAAGTATAACTCCTAAAAAAGAGTGTTATAATTAAAGAACTGCTTATGAAAACGGTGAATACCATGCAGCAGCAAGCAGAAAACCTGATTAAAGTCTTGAAATCCAAGGGGTTGAGGGTTACCCCACAGCGATTTTCTGTCTATGCCAATTTGCTGACTCGTTTTGATCACCCAACGGCAGATCAAATTCTCAGCGATCTCAATCACCAAGCGCCAACGTCTTCTCAAGCGACTGTATACAGTGCGCTACAAGCACTGCGGGAAGTGGGATTGGTGCGGGAAGTTTTATTAGAGGAAGGTGTCTGTCGTTACGATGCGAATGTTGATCGCCACCATCATTTTCGTTGTCGCTGTTGCGGTGCGATTAAAGATATTCCTTGGGATACCTTTGAAAGCGTTGACTTAAACCGCCTACCTCCCGGTATGCAAGCTGGAAGCTATGAGGTGACGGTGCATGGAGTCTGCGATCGTTGTCAATGATTTGTCATTTGTCATTTGTCATTTGTCGCGGAGATAGGGGGAAGAGCAAGAACTCCAGGAACCACGCTTGGCTCTCTTAACTTTCTTTAGCCGCTTCTTTGTGTAAGCCAAGTTGCTCGCGAACCGCCTTTAACGATTTTCCCCGCTTTACCTTCGGGCGAACGCTTTGCTCTGGCACATCAGAAGCCGAAAGAACGTTCTTTTTTAAAGCCGCCTGTAAAAGATGTAATTCGTCTTGCAGATCTTCGAGTGATTCTCCGAAAGGCTCGATCGGCTTTTCCGAACAGGCAGCTATCGCACCGTGATCATCATAATATACGGTGCGAATTGTGTAGCCACTATCCTCAAAGAACACCCGATAATCTCAGTGCATCATAGTTCTCCCTCCTTTCCTTGAGCTTGGTCTGTCAACTCAATTTCAAACACGGTGGCTATTTATACTGTAATGTGTTTCCAGTAATCGTCTAGGCTACCATTAACATTTCCAACGAGGAAACAGGGAGATGGGGGAGTTATCGGGTTGACTCAATTTTGCAATTTAACCGGGGCGGGTTTATACCAAGTTGCAGTCAAAGAGGTAATCTGTCATGCTGAACGAAATTCTTCACGACCTTCGAGGACAGAATCAATCTAATTCAAGCGGCTGGCATGTCTCTGGTAGCAACCACATCCGCCCCTGTTTCCAAGGCATTCGCCAAAATCACCTCACCCATTTTCACAGGTGCAGTTAGTTTCACTTGACGCAGCGCTTGGCACAATTCTTGCATTTTTTCTTTAGGAATAGCCATATTGGTTTTCACCGGAAGCCTAGCCCAACGCCCTTGTTCTACCTGTACAGTGGTTGTTACCATACGGCGAGGTTCGGTATGTTCTTGTTTCGCATACTCTTGTCCCCGTTTGCAGTTAAAACCCCGCACTTCGACAATCTTGTTGTCTTCATCTTCAACTTCTAAACGGCAACCTAGGGGACAGCCAATACAAAGGTAATGAGTAATTGTTGTCATAATAAATACCTGGTGATTGGTGATTAGTGATTGGTAAATCCTTCGCCACCCTTGAGGGAACCTGGTTTGTCGGGGCGGGTAATGGAAGTTTCTTTTTGTTCATGATGGTAACGTTGGTAGGAAACCCGCCCTGATTCAATGTTGAGTTCACTCCCCCATCTCCCAGACGCTTCTGTCATCACGTCTGGAACATCGCGCCCCATCTTCTCCATCTGCCGCACCTTACTCCTTTAATCTTCAAAGGGTACAACATCTACCCGCAAGGTATCTCCGTGGAAGTTCTCCAAAAACCGAGGACGTACTTTGAGATTAACCATCTCTGCTGGCAAAACAAAGCGTAGTTTTTTCTCATACACGTCACCTAAACGCAATACGCTTTGTTCCATGGGGCGCTTGACCCGCATATAAACCGTGTGTTCTCGGTCGGTGGAAATAGTATGAGGGACGCAGTAGCGCACATTTTCCCCTGGAACTAGGCGAATATTATCCCCCGGAGGGCGTTGTTCGGTGACGTAAGCCCCAGCATTGCTGCCTGCGAGAAAGGCTTCCTGGCTGACAAAATCCACTAAGTCGTGAATATGGACAACATTACCACAAGCAAAAACTCCATCCATGGAGGTTTCCATCATGCTGTTCACCACTGGACCACTGGTTACAGGGTCAATCTGGAGTTTCAACTGTCGGGATAGTTCGTTTTCTGGAATCAAGCCAATAGACAGCAGCAGGGTATCACAAGGAATATCCCAGCTTTGCTCTAAATTTGGGGTAAAGTTTTCATCAACGGGAGCAACAGTAACCTTTTCCACTCGATCTCTGCCATGGATGTCCGCAACTGTCGTGGAAAGGTGCAGGGGAATGTCGAAGTCGTGCAGACATTGGACAATATTGCGATTGAGTCCATTGGCGTGAGGCATAATTTCAAACACGCCTGCGACTTCTACCCCTTCCAATGTCAACCGTCGCGCCATAATTAAGCCAATATCCCCGGAACCGAGAATCACCGCCCGATGTCCGGGCAGATAACCGATCATGTTGACAAATTTCTGGGCTAACCCAGCGGTCAAGACACCGGAGGCGCGAGTACCGGGAGTGCGAATCGCGCCGCGTGTGCGTTCTCTGGCACCCATTGCCAGTACAGCGGCTTTGGTGGAAAGAACGTGGACGCCTTGGCTACCAGACATGAGTTTGACTTGTTTGTCAGCACTAATATCCAGGATGTAAGCATCGCTGACAATATCTATGTCCGTTTCTAAGACTTGCTCCAAAAAGCGCTGGGCATATTCTGGACCGGTGAGTTCTTCTTTAAAATGCTGGAGTCCAAAACCCGGATGGATACATTGCAAGAGGATACCCCCAGCTTCTTTCTCCCGATCAGCAATCAGGATGCGATCGGCTCCGGCTTGTCTAGCACCTAAGGCGGCTGCCATACCTGCTGGACCACCACCAACAACTACGACATCATACTCTTGTTTTAAGTGGCTAATTGTGTCCGTAATCATTTGGCTACCTCCTCCCGTTCTCGAACAATCCAAGTGTCGCCGCCGCGTTTGGTAATTTGCGATAGCGGCTGGTCTAATTCTTGCGATAGCAGTTCCATACACCGTCCAGTACAGAACCCCCCTTGACAGCGCCCCATCCCGGCGCGGGTACGGAATTTGATGCCGTCGATGGTGCGTGCGCCCCGATGAATGGAATCTAAAATCTCACCCTCGGTAATTAATTCGCAGCGACAGACAATGCGACCATAATGATGATTTTCTTGAGTCAGGGCGATTTGTTCGTCTGTAGACAAGGAAACAAAATGGATGGGTTTGGGAATGGAGGGGACAAAATCATCCTTGGGTTGTAAGGGCAGACCTTCGTCCCTTAATATATCTCCTACCATTTCAGCAATTGCCGGAGCCGCTGTGAGTCCAGGAGACTGGATACCCGCGACGTTAATAAAGCCTTTTTTGTCAGTTGAACCAATTATAAAGTCTTCGGTTTCCGTAACTGCCCGCAACCCGGCAAACTCAGCGATGCAATCCCTAGGACTAATACCGGGAACGACTTGTCTGACCATCTGGAAAACTGTTTGTCCTCCGGCGACACTGGTGGTCAAGTCTTCCTTATCATCGACCATTTCTGCCGTAGGACCAACCATAATCGTGCCATCGTAGGTGGGGATGACGAGAATTCCTTTGGACACGGGAGTGGGACAGGGGAAAATCACCCGCTTGACTAACCCCATCAACCGCTTGTCCAGGATATATTCCTCACCTTTACGAGGGCGAATGGTAAAGGGTTGGACTCCTGCCATCTGAGCGATACGGTCAGCCCACAGTCCCGCCGCATTGATAATAAAGCGAGTCGGAAATTCGCCGCGATTGGTTTTAATGGTCCAAATATCGTCCGTTTGGTCAATGTCCTGGACCAGAGTATCGGTTACCAGTTCCAATCCATTCAGACAGGCATTTTCAATTAGGGCGAAACAGGCTTCGTAGGGATTGATCACCCCTGTGGTTGGGGCATAGAGTCCAGCGATGGCGTCAGGATTAAGGCGGGGTTCTTCTCGCAATAAGCGTTCCTGATCCCACATTTCCAGACCAGGAACGCCTTTTTCTTCACCTTGTTGTTTGAGTTTCTCTAAGGTGGGGAGTTGTTCTTCGGCTAAAGCGACAGTCAGTTCGCCAATGCGCTTGAACCCGAAACCTAGCTCATCACAGATGGTATCCCACATTTGATTCCCCAACCATTCTAGTTTCCCTTTCAAGGTTTTGGGGGAGCCGTGATGACCGCCGTGGATAATCCCACTGTTGGCTTTACTGGTTCCGAATCCGACTTCGCTCTCCTTTTCCAACAAGACAGCACGGATAGGATAGCGCATTAACTCACGCGCGATCGTGCAACCAATTACGCCACCGCCAATGATAGCTACATCGTAAACCATAGTTCTGACCTGTCATAATTTTTGACTTAATTTTTGTTAGGGATTTTGAGAATAATTAAAATGCTAATAGACTATTCCAGTATAAGAAACCAACGTTTTGATATCGAACCTATCTAGGAATTTTTTAGATTTATTTAACTAATGAGGCGTAGTCACTTAACCTTCTACTTCGTTGAGTCGTTCATTTTAGCTATAGCCGTTGTCATTAAGGTAAGGTTAGGACAGATTGAATCGCACCAAACAGCGACATAGCAGTGAAATTTCCATAGCATAGCATAAAACCCTCTTTCCTGTACGGTTTCTGTACGAAAAGAGGGCTTTAAAAAAGAAGAAGTCTGGCATCGAGCTATTTTCCCAGGGGGCAACCCCCAAAGTATCTTCGCCGCAGCAACGTTTCACAGCCGAGTTCGGGATGGGTTCGGAGTGGAGCCATTGCGCCAGAGACACCA
>NZ_JAVKEA010000082.1:0-47888 GCF_040221695.1 Coleofasciculus sp. E2-BRE-01
CGTGTTCACGAAGTCGAAACAAGTCCTTGTCACAATCCATACTGCTTGGTATAAAGCCTTTAACCGGCTTACCCTTTGAACAGGCAACCTTTCGGTTAGCCGCTACTCTTGCACAAGCTCTGACTGCCATATTTGCTACCAGATTGAATTGGTTTTTAATGGTTTGATAAGTCAAAGATTGGATAGCAATTTTGTTAGTCAGTTTTGGAGCTGTATGTTCGTTCACGTAGTTGCAAGCATCCGCAAACGCCTGAAGGGTTGCCTCTAAGAAGGCCACCTGTTCAGGGGAGGGTTGAAGCTTTATGACTATCGTGAGGACTTGTTTCATGGCTACCATTGTACCACCCGGGAAATAACTGGAAATACTTCGGCTAAACGCCCGAAGTATTTCCCGCTCTCCCCCTACGGCTTACCTCCACTTCGTTCCGGTTGAAGCCGTAGCCCCTCGCGATTTAGGTGGCGCTAAGAGTTTTAGGTTTAATTTGGATTATTTTAGCAGATTGAAGGATGGATGCTCCAGAATCAAGGCTTTGTTACAAAACTTTATCGGTGGGCATGGCTGAAGCTACGTTGAGGTAGTCTTTGGGAATGTGATTGTGGAATTCATTGCAATTTTACTACTATTTTAAGGCGGTCAACATTAGGTATCAGTTAACCTAAAAAAGCCACGAAATAAATTTACGGAACCAACGCTCAAGTAAGAATCGAGCTGACTGGGTAAGTCTTTCAACCCGTTTTAACGGGTTTAAGCTTTTAGCCAGAACTTTAGTTCTAGGCTGAATGCTTATGTCAGCTATTATGACTGTAGATAACTCCCATCTACAACTACCCAAATTTCCGGTTCAAATAATGTAAGTAATTTGATACCTGTTCGTTCTTGAGGAGTGACAAAATGTTCCTCTGCTTTTAATTCCTCAGCATTCATGAATGGTTATTTAGTCACGACAATTGAAAAAGGGCGGGTTTTGAAGCAACGTTATTATCAATAGCGCAATGAAAGTCCCTAAACCCGCCCCTACATGGGTAAACAATTAGGAAAAATTAATCCCGCCACAAGGCAATTCCGCCTAATAATCCATTGATATTGGGGACAATTTTGACATTGGGCGGTAACTCGAAGGTGATTTTTTTGCTTCTCCACCCCCAATATATAGTTGTAGGGTGGGCATTGCGACACGGGATACTCCTGGCATCTTACCCTGTAGGATATGCAATGCCCACCAAACGTATGGGGGTAGACGGCTACAACTGTTAGATTTGGCAGAGATTGCCCGAAAAATTGGGGAGTGAGGGATTTGGGTTAACGTTTCACTGCTGGATGAGTGTGTCAAAATTAACTCAACAGGAGTTGAGCGTTTTGAGCAATGGTGTGGACACCCGGACAGCAGTTGCACGGCGGCAAATATACGATTCAGAAAGTGTTAGGGCATGGGCGGTTTGGTCTCACCTACCTTGCCAGGGATAAAGATGGTGAGGCGGTTGTGATTAAAACACCGAACGATGAATCCCTTAACCGACCTGACTTTGACCGATTACAGCAAGTGTTTGTACAAGAAGCCGTCAAACTGGCTAAGTGCAAACATCCCCATATTGTCAAGGCGGAGGAACCCTTCCAAGAAAATGGGGTGTGGTGTATTGCCATGGAGTATATTGACGGGGTGGATTTAGATAGCCGCGCCCAGCCTATTTTGCCTCAAGAGGAAGCGCTACGTTATATCCAGCAAATTAGTGATGCTTTGATTGTCGTTCATGAGAATGGCTTGCTGCATCGAGATATTCAGCCACAAAACATTATGGTACGGGCTGGCAAAGCTGAAGCGGTACTGATTGATTTTGGGTTGGCACGAGAATTTGACCACGATTTGACTGTGACTCGTACCGAAGAAATTGCTGAAGGTTTTGCCCCCCTAGAACTCTATTCTCGACAAGCCGAACGGGGTGCATATACTGATATCTATTCCTTGGGTGCTACCCTTTATGTTTTATTAACAGGTAAATTACCTGTTAGCGTTCAAAAACGTAAGCTTTCAAATGAGCGTCTAATTCCACCAAAAAAAATTAATCCTCAAATTAGTAATCGCGTTAATCGAGCAGTTCTCTGGGCAATGGAATTGGAAGCAAAAGATCGACCTTCGTCAATACCAGAATGGCTTGATTCCTTAAAGTTAAGTCCCACAAATCCAGACCCTAAACCCTCTGTCTCAGAGTCTAAATTTAATTGGACAGTGTTTTGGGCTGCAGTCGCAGCCGTGGGAACCTTATTGTCAGGAATTGCTGCCTGGATGAGTATTCCTAAGCCTGAACCCCCACCAGCTTCAATTCAGTCACCTAGTCAAACTCCCTAGCCAGAGGTAACAACAATAACTATTAGCCAAAAATAAATACTGCGTTCTGAAACTATTTTTTATGAGATGGGCAAAGGGACAACAATTAAAAGCTGGACAATATATCATTGAAGAGGTTCTTGGTCAAGGAGGTTTTGGTATAACGTATAAGGCGGTGCATGAATCTCTTAATCAGCTTGTTGTGATTAAGACACCGAATGATTATCTGAAATATGAAGCGGATTACAATAAATACGTCGAGCGTTTTATTAAGGAAGGACAGATTCTAGCTAGATTGTCGGAAACTCATCATCCTCATATTGTGGCAGTCCGTGAATTATTCCGGGATGGTGATACTTACTGTTTAGTTATGGATTTTGTTTCCGGGAAAAATTTGTTTGATGTGGTTAAACAACGTGGACGACTTTTGGAACGAGAAGCTGTGAGATGTATCTGTCAAATTGGAGAAGCATTGGCATTTATTCATCAAGCAGGATTGGTACATCGAGATGCTCATCCGGGAAATATTATTTTATGTGAAAATGGTCAAGCTGTTTTAATTGATTTTGGTATTTCAAAAGAGTTAACTCCCTCAACACAAACGTCAACGGGGGATGCAGGAAACCGGGGCTTTGCCCCCTATGAACAGCTTGCTAAAGGGAGTCGAGAACCAACAGTAGATGTTTACTGTCTGGCTGCTACTCTCTATTACGCAGTGACAGCTCAACGTCCGCCTACTTCTCTGGAGCGCAAGCTCAATAATGTGGCGTTGATTGCGCCAAAGCAAATTGTTCCAGAGATTAGCAATCGTTTAAATCAGGCAATTCTCTGGGGGATGGCTCTAGAGCCAGAAGATCGTCCAAAATCAATGCTGGATTGGCTCAAGGTGTTGGATTTAGAGGGAAATGATTTTTCGTTTTGGTTGACACCTAGGTATGTCGTATCGCAAGCTGTTACTCTCTTCAGGCAAAATACACGAAGGCGTTTTCATTTAATTTTTAGTATCTCAATTTTGGTATTTACGCTCAGTTTATTTGCCATGGTTAGAATTGGAATACAAATTAAAAACGCTGTGTCTGTTCCTAAACTGCTTCTGAATGGTGAAGTGGTTAAGGGTGTTCTCAGTGGTGATGACATCAGTGATCATCCTCTAGATAAAACCTATTCTGATGTCTATGTTGTTGAGGGGAGGAAGGGTCAGCAATTAACTATTGAGATGAGCAGTAAAGCGTTTGATCCCTATCTGATTTTACGTCAGTCTGATGGCAGCCAATTAGCGTACAAAGATGATATTTCGCCGATGGATTTTAATGCTAAAATTGTGGTGACATTGCCTAAAGATGACATCTATACTGTAATTGCTCGCTCATCTGCACCAGGAGAGGTCGGATCTTACAGTTTGAAAGCTATGGCTACTGAACCGTCTCGTTAAGTTTAATTTCAATAAATTGACAAAATTATTATTTTAGAGTATTCCGAGAATGGAATGGGTAGTGGAACGTGGTGAATGTAAAATTAGCAATCACAGTACTGGCAACCGGAGTAATCGCGGCGCTAAGTCCGACAATTGCTCTCAGCCAAGGGAACCAATCAAGTCAGGTTCAGTTTATCTGTGCCGAGGGCTACGACCCTGAAGGGAACCGATATGTACCGACAACCTTTGCCTGGACAGAACGGGGAAAAAGTCCCGTGATTCGCTGGCGCTCAGATGCTTCATTCAGCTCACAATGGGATACTCCAACACGGTGTCACGCCGTCTCTGCTCGATTCCAAAAGTATTACCAAGACGGTCGGTTGAACTTGATTACTCATGGGATTATGAACCGTCAACAGGTTATTTGTGTCACCAATAACTATGGCGGTTCTTGTACAGGTATCCTTTATACCTTGAAGTCCGGTGACGACCCAGAGGTTGAGGCTGAACAGCTTCGTGACATTCTCAATGGTAGAAGCCGGAGTGTGATCAATCAAACCTCTGGTGCTCTTCAACTCTATATCGAAGTTGATATTGAGGAGTTTATCCGCACTGCCCCGATTGAGGAAGACCCAGGAAATTAGGGGGTGAATGGAATGAATGGTCGCGCACTGGCTTTTTTTGCCTGTCTCGGCAGTTTGTTACTACTGCCAGCATCTGCCATTTATTTAAGTGTGCCGACTCCCCAAGTATTTGCTCAACAGTCTGACCAACTCTCCGAAGACCAACTGCGTCAGGTGGCTGAATCCATTACAGTTCGGATTGCGACTAAACATGAAAATGCGGGTTCGGGAATACTGGTTGATAAACAGGGGCAAGTTTATCAGGTGGTCACCAATGCTCATGTGTTGACATCGGGCGCACCTTACGCGGTCAAGATGCCGGATGGTCGTGTTTATCCAGCCGAGAGAGTAAAGACTGTTGATTTTGGCAGGAATGATTTAGGACTATTGCAGTTTCAATCTGAGGTAGATTATGCCGTCGCGTCTCTGGGACGGTCATCGGCTTTAGACCTGAATGAGGCAGTGTTTGCGGCTGGATTTCCCTCTGAGGCGGACGAACTTGTCTTCAATCAAGGAAAGTTTACTCAGTGGCAAGATAGAGCGCTAATCGGTGGCTATCAGTTAGGGTATACCAATGAAATTCAACAGGGTATGAGTGGCGGACCCGTTCTCAATCAGCAGGGAGAAGTCGTGGCGATTAATAGCCTGAGGGCTTATCCGATTTTGAATAATGCCTATGTCTATGAGGGAGAGCAGGGGGACCAATTGCCGGATGAGTGGGAGTTACAACAACTGAGGCAATCGAATTGGGCGGTTACGACAGAGACGTTTGTCGCTCAAGCTCCCGGATTTGACTATGCTTGTGTTGCCTCACCCGCGTCACAGCAATCGAATGACTTCTCAACTGTATCCCAATCGCCGATTATGGCAGAGGTTCACCAAAAATCTCAAAGGATTACGGTTTGGATTGATGGACCCCAAGAGCGGGATGGGTCTGGTGTGATTATTGGCAAGGACGGTAATGTTTATACGGTTCTCACGGCAGAACACGTCGTTCCCACTCAAGCCCAAGATGGAAAATATGATATTGTCACTTCCGATAATCAACGGTGTCCAGTCAATTATCGGCGGGTGAAGAAACTGCCAGGAGCAGATTTAGCCCTATTACAATTTACAAGTAACCATTCTTATCCCGTGGCAATGCTGGCGTCTTATAAGCCGGGAGAAGATAGACGATATGTTTTTGTTTCGGGTTGGCTCCCATCAAATCCTTCCAATCCGGTATCCCAGCGTCTGTTTACGGTAAGCACTGGATTGCTTTTTGGCAGAGAATCATCGCCGTTTTGGACACGAGATTTTGTGTCATTGACGTATGGTTATGAGTTGGTCTATACCAATCTGACAAATCCAGGAATGAGTGGGGGACCTGTATTAGATACCCAGGGACGGGTGATTGGCATCCATGGACGAGCTGATGGGATTGATACGATTGATCAAGCTGGTCAGTCACGACCGATTCAGTTATTTTTTAGTTTAGGCATTCCGGTGAGTACGTTTCTGAATCTGGCAGCAAAAGTGGAACTAGAGCCTGGGATGTTGAAACAAGAAACCTCTGAGCCAAAGAAACTGACGCCATCGGAGGAAGATTCCCTGAAAAAATCATTATTAAAAAATGTCGAAGTTCCTCAAAACAGTACCGATGCTATTGCTTGGCTTAATTATGGCAATCAACTGTGGCGGGTATTGCAGTTTACAGAAGCGCTAGATGCTTTTGATCAGGCGATTCAACTTCAGCCAGATTTTTATCAAGCCTGGTATGCTCGTGGACTCATCCTACAATCTCAGGGTCAAGAGCAGTATCAAAAGGCAATTGAGTCTTTTGATAGAGCGATTCAAAAAAGTCCACCCAGTTTTGCTCCACCTTGGCGTTCCAAAGGCTGGTTGCTGTCGTTGTTGAACCAACATCAAGAGGCGTTGATATCCTTTGACAAGGTACTGAAGCTTGATCCCAAAGCGGAAAAGGAGGATTTTGCCCTTCATCTGTTACGGGGTATTTCATTAGGAGAGTTAGAGCGTTACCCAGAAGCGATCGCAGCTTACACTCAAGCGATTAAAATCAATCCTCATCCTTGGGCTTATAACAATCGCGGTAATGTTTATTTTAGATTAGAAGACTACCAACAGGCGATCGCGGATTACACCCAAGCCATTGAACTCAACCCTGATTTGACTGTTTTGGCAACGGCTTATTACAACCGAGGAGATGCTTATTGTCAATTGGGCGATGAGCAGACAGCGTTGAGAGACTTTCAGCAAGCTGGGGAGTTTTATCAGCAACAGGGAAGAACAAAAGAGTATCAAGAGGCGATTACCAGGGACTGCCAATCATCGTGAATCCTGCCCAATAGTAAGGATGGGAGAAATCTCGATTGTTTGACCCGTATATTGGTGAAAGGGGTATACTCTCCCCACTGTTACGTAATTGTCCTTCTTCTATACGAATTTGTCCTCTAAGCAGGGCTAACTGTGCTTGCCGCAGAGCCTCAGCTTTAGTCGGTGCGGTTCGTAGTTGCCGATAGAACTCCGTCATCAAAGCTAAACTTCCTCTGTCGTCAACGTGCCAAATACTTCCCAGTACCGACTTCACACCTATTTGCACCGCCAACCCAGCAAAGCCTAATTCAGCGTTCACATCCCCGAAAGCAGTACGAGAGGCACTCAGAACCAAAAGTTCTACGTCTTTCAAGCCAAGTTCTCGCAACTGATCCAAACGCAGCTTGGTGTCCCAAAGTTGGATATAACTATTAGAGGGATTTCCTGACTGAAACTCAGCATGAGTAGCTAAGTGAACAATGCCATAATCTCCTTGTCCAAGTTGGTTTTTGAGGTTATCCAGCGTAAACGCTTCGTTGAGGAAGGATGTGCCTTGCCAAATCTGCTCAGCAATAATTTCAAGTTCTATCGGAACAGTTGGTAGGGGAGGCAGATCAACGAATTCTGAAGCACCCATTGCTAGAACTGGCAAGTTTTTGATATCAACATAGCTAAAATCCGTCAAGCTTACACTAGGAATCAAGCTGATACTGTAGTTTTCAACTAGAAATTGTTGTCCGTCATGGAGGGCGGCGAGGGGAATGAGGCGTAATCCGGTATCCATGGAGAAGATGAGGGTGTCGATTTCTAGGTGTTCGATTTCATTTTCTAGGGGAGCAATTAGCCATTTATAGAGGGTTTGAGCACTGGGTAAGTAGGCATGGCTGGTGTTATTGTTAATCGCGTGGTTGAATTTATTTAATTCTTGCTTTAGTTTTTGGCGGTTGATATTTGGGATGGTTTTGGGGATGGGTGGGGTGTCGGGGGTGACTAAAACGAGTTGCAATTGGTCGGGAAAGGCGCGAACATAGATAACCACGGCTCGTTGTCCAGTTTGACTTTCGATGGTTTTTAGGGTTTCCCTGACACTGTTCGAGGTACGGGTATCCCTGTCTCTTACTCCTACCTCATCTATTCCTTGGTATCTTCGGCGAATAGGTAGTTGATAATTCACACTAAAGTAAAATCCCTCATCCTGGGCATTTTCTCTCCTATCGTTGAGGTCAACCAGTGGTAAAGCGTAGTCCAATCGCAGAATCAGTCCTGGTAGTGGCTCCCATAATGCTCCTAAACCCATGCCAGCAATAAATTTTTGGTCTTGTAACGAATTCGGATTATCACCCACATTCCAGACATAACCAGCATCAAAAAAAGGAGCCAGTTGAAACGTCGCAACCCCTGTTCCATCTCGTTCTAGGGTAATCCGGTCTTCAATAGACAAGCGAAAACCATTGTCACTCGCCCGAACATTTTGCCGATAGCCCCGCACCGATTGATCCCCACCAATCACCAATTGTTCTGAGGGGAGTAAGCTATCAGTTGTTAGCTGAAGGTCAGCTTCAATAACTAAATAATTATCAGGATGAAGAATTTGCACACGCTGCACCTGACCTAGCCAACTCAAAAAACGACTATCAGGAATCGGGTGATCATTTACCGTGGCATCAAAAAAGCCAGTACCGAGACTAAACTGAGAACGGAATGCCCAAGCTCCAGATACATCTCGAAGAGTATAATCTTGTCCAAATCGAAACACACTGGTACGACTCGAACCCTCTTCATCAGTGCCAAAACTAAAAGGTGTGGGACTTGCAAAAGTAAAGGTTTGACCGTCTTTGAAGCTAAAGCCTAAGGATAAAGCAAATTCTTCACGGGGGGTACGAATTAAGGGTTGCCGATAGCTGATTTCATATCGCTGAGATTCTCCCTGGATATCCTCATCCTCGAAAGGCTCCCCAATAAATTCATTACGCTCAAATTCCGTCTCCAACGTCACAGTGCCATTCATTGGGTTGACTGGTACTGTATAGTTAAACTGCAAACTTTCAGCACCACCCGCCGTCGTCCGAGTATAAGTACCGGAAATTTCATCACCCATGCCAGTTGGATTGTGATAGCCTAAATTGACACCTAAACGTTCGGAACCAACAGGAGGAGGAGAATAGTTATCAACAAACACACTCTCCCCAAAAGAATCAGCTTCATCAACACGTACCACTAGAATACTCTGACCTAAGCCAATTCCTGCTCTCAAACTGGCTTCCACATTCACAAATAAAGGGTTAACTCGAAGCAATCGCAATTGATCTTCCAACGCACCCGTATTGAGTGGTGTTCCAGCCGCCAATTGTACTCGCGAACGGACATAACTCTCATCTAACCGTTGTGTACCTTCAACCAGAATTTCTTCCAAACTCCCTTCAATTACGCGAATTTCTACAATTTCCGTGGATAAAGATTCTTCGACGATAACGGCTCTAGAGGTAGTATAGCCTTGCAGTAAATACAGCTCGGAAATAGCATTAGCAATAGATCTGAGTTCTTCAAGGGTAGTTATGCTTCCTTCTAAGGGTTGAATAATAGGATTTAATTCAGTTTCATCAAAAATAGTACTCCCTGTGACTCGAATATCCGCGACCTGAATTTCCGTTGAGTCTGGCGTTTGAATAGGAGGTGCTTCTTTGACTTCTATTTCTTGAATAATCGATCCGGGTTGATCAAATCGGGGATTAGGTATGATATCTCTTTGTGCTAATTGTGAAAAGCTTGGCTCAGATGTGCTTGTCGGATTCTGCTCTTGTAGATTAGAGCTTAGAGTTTGTAAGGTTAAAGGTTGCTCAAGCAGCAGATGTTCGGGTGTGTCAATCGGGGAGAATTCCGGTTGAAGTATTACTTCTAATTCTTCAGCCGCGACAGTGGGTAGAGTGTAACTAAAGACCATACCAACTGCACCCATGAGGGGAAACAGTGGCAACATACTCCAAAAAACCTTTGCTTGATGCCGATCTATCATTAGTTCAATGAGGTAATTACGGCTGAAAACTAATCGTCTATCGCTAGCATCTTCAAGCGTTTCAATATCCTTAAGACATCGTATAAATCATGACCTGGGTTAAACATATCAAAAATTCTAGACATTGCATATTGAGGTAAGGGATTCTGTACCAACTTGAGAAAGCGAAAACTACTGCCATTGGCAATTAGTCCAAAACTAGGACGTTCGGGATGAGGATTGGATAACATATAGGCTAAAATTTGAGGTCTGGCTATATCGAGAGAAAAATCTGCTTTTTTGGACTCAATTACGACTAACCACAGTCGTTCTAGTAATACTAAGACATCAATATCCCCTCTCATCAATATGCCATTATCTTCTGCGGAGATCTGGGTAGACGCTTCGGATTTAATATGTAAGGGGAATTGGTAGAAGTCAGCTAAATCCAATAACTGACCTAGGACGACCATTTTGACGGTGTTTTCTAAGGTTGGTGGATATTTTAAAAGGTTAGAAAAGTTTGTTTCAATGCGATCAAGCCGTTGTTTTTCTGTGTCACTAATATCGGGTAGATTGTCTTGCCACTCGCGGAAAAACTGTTCCTGCTTAGTAAACTGAAGCCCAAACCGAGTTTCTAAGTCAAGTAATGTAACATTTTTTGCCTGAATTGTTTGTACCATCGTGTTGAGCTGACTATGAGGTATAAGCTAGACCAAGGTGGAATGAATTTCAATTTTACTACTATATATTTGAAAGCGGTCAGCATTAGGTATCAGTTAACCGAAGGAAGCCACAAAATAAATTTCCTGCTAAAAGCTCAAGTAATAATCGATCTTACTGGGTAAGTCTTTCAACCCGTTTTAACGGGTTTAAGCTTTTAGCCAGAACTTTAGTTCTAGGCGTAATGCGTAAGCTGTTCGGCATTTAAACCATAATGTTAAGAACTGCGAAATCCTTGCGGTGCAACTATCTTGGTCACTACCCATTCCCAATTTAAATGCATAACAGCTTACCATTCGACCTAAGTTGAAGTAAGTTTGTAGTCAGTCCCGCAGCGTTTATGGCGCTAAAGCGCAACTACAAACCCAGAATTAATCCCGCCACAAGGCAATTCCACCTAATAATCCATTGATATTGGGGACAATTTTGACATTCGCTGGTAAGTCGAAGGTGATTTTTTTTGCTTCTCCGCCACCAATATAAAGATAATCGTAATTAAATAACTCGGCTAGCGTCGCGATCGCCTTTTTTAACCGATTGTTCCATTTCTTCTCTCCCTTCTTCTCTAACGCCGCCCGCCCTAACCGTTGTTCGTAGGTGTCTCCCTTGCGAAAGGGGTGATGCGCCATCTCTAGATTGGGGACGAGTTTACCATCGATAAATAAGGCTGAACCAAATCCTGTCCCTAGGGTAATCATCAATTCCACGCCTTTACCCTGAATCGTGGCTAATCCCTGCATGTCTGCATCGTTAGCTACACGCACCGGCTTTTTCAAGGCTTTAGACAGAGTAGTCGCTAGATCAAATCCTTGCCAACTGGGATCTAAATTCGCGGCGGTTTTGACGACTCCAGCCATAACTACCCCAGGAAAACCCACAGATACGCGATCGCATTCTCCTTGGGCGGCGGCTAATTCTGCGATCGCCTCAATGACAACATCCGGTTTAGCGGGTTGGGGTGTGGTGACTCGATGGCGTTCAGTGATTGGATTTCCCGCCTGATCTAACACGATCGCTTTAATTCCACTTCCACCAATATCTACGCTAAGAGTACGACTGGATTCATCTGCTTGCGCCATCGGATTTTGATCCTCCTGTTTCAAATAAAAAAAATAGGAAACCGCTACAACATTTTGAATGTGTAGGGGCGGGTTTAGGGACTAACTTTGATTGTTGTTCTTAGCTTAGCTACAAAACCCGCCCTCCCCTCTGTTCGTTCAAAAGCCAAACTTGGGCTAGGGCGGGTTTAGTTACATCTGGATGAGGTAATAAACGATAATAGTCAAACCCGCCCCTACACACAATTTAGAACGATTCAGATTAGATCATTTTCGCCCTCGCCCGTTCTGAACGTGCCTCAGCACTTTCCATCACGTCTGCCATTTTATGCACCATTTCTCCGGGATAGTTTTCTAACACTTTTGTCGATAGAGAAACGCGATTCGTCCCTTCATCTAAGTCAATCACGATCGCTTTAATGGATTGACCCACCTCAAACATATCAGTCAGTGATTCCACCATGTTTTGGCTGACTTGCTTGATATGCAACAAGCCAGTAATCCCTTCTAATTCGACAAACACACCAAAAGGTCTGATATTAGAGACAGTACCTTCCACTAACTGTGCAACCTCTAGCATCGAGAAACTTGCAGCGCGAGTGGCTTCCCGTTGCGAAAAGACTAACTTGCTGCGATCGCGATCGGCTTCCAAGATGCTGACGGTTAAACTTTGACCAATCAACGACTCTAAATTCCCCCGTTGATTCAGGTGCGATCGCGGAATAAATCCTCGCAATCCCTGCCAATCTACCGTAACGCCGCCTTTATTCACGCCAGTCACCTGCACCTGTAGCGACTTGCCACTGTCTTGGATTTGCACCAATTGATCCCAAATCTTATTGATTTCCAACTGACGCCGTGATAGAGTTATCTGACCTTCAGCATTCTGTTCCCGAATAATCAGAAATTCCAACTCTTCCCGCAATGGCAGCACCTCTGACCAATCTTCTACGGGTGCTACTGACACTTCCCCTCCCGGAACATACGCCAGGGATTTCCCGCCAATATCGACATAAACGCCTTCCATTTCATAGCTATGCACTTTGCCTCGCACCACCTGCCCTTGGCTAAATTCGTAGTCATACTCTTCTAGGGCTTTGGCAAAATCTTCCATGGAAAAGGCAGTTTTGCTGGTTTGAGGACGGGTTGATTCTGAAGTCATGAGTATTAAGTGTTGAAAAAAATCGATGTATCATTTATCATTTGCCATTCGAGGTTATTAATGACAAATAATCGATGACGAATAACTACAGTTCTTGCTGAAATAGCGTCTTCACTTTTTCCCAAGCATCTTTTGCCGCTTGTGGGTTATAGCTAGCACGTTGATCGCAGAAAAATCCATGATCAGCGCCCTCATAGCGAAAGATCTGGTGAGAAATTTGATGCTTTTTCAGTTCAGCTTCAATCTGGTTAACTTGTTCAGCCGGGATGCTAGCATCGTCCAAACCAAAGAAGAGATGGATGGTTCCGGTAATATCTTGGGTGCGGGTAATCGTTGGTTCATCTCCTCCTGGCGTCATCGTGGCAATTCCTGCACCATAGAAAGAGGCTGTGGCTTTGATGTCGGGTAAGGTTGCCGCTAAATAGGCGACATGACCCCCAAAACAGAAGCCGATACAGCCGATCGCATTTGATTTAACGGGTGTTTGCCCCCGTAAGTAGTCAATCGCCCCTTGGATGTCACCCAGCAGTTCCTCCGCCTTAGTTTGCGCCTTATACTCCTTGCCGATTTTCAAGTCTTGTTCGGTGTATCCCGTTTCAAAACCGGGGGCTTGGCGTTGATAGAGGGCGGGTGCGATCGCGACATATCCCTCTTTGGCAATCCGCTGAGTCACGTCTCGGATATGGTCATTCACGCCAAAAATTTCCTGCAACACGACCACCCCTGGTAAAGACTCCTCTCCCACGGGCATCGCTAAGTAAGCGTCTATTTGTAGAGAGCCGTTTGTAATCTTCACCCAATCGCTTTTGATTTCTCTAGCCGTCATAATTCAGGTTCATGCTGTTGTTCGTCGATCTATCGCAGTCCTCGCTGCTATGGCTTTTGACCTTTTGGTCAACGGTCAAACTTCTGCTTAATTGTAACGCTCACGTCCCCCCAATTCAGCAAATCATTTACGGATTATTATAATTCTATTGGTTTACTTATTATTTTTCAAGGATTTATTATCTATTTCTGGTGGTGAGCCACCCTCTAATGATTTGGACAAACCTGAATAGGATTTTAGTTTTCAATCTACTGATTTAAACAAACAAAAATTCTGTTGCATTTTGTAGGCTGATCAAACTAGACTATTTAATGAACACATATCATTAAGCTAACAGATTACCTGTTTTGTTTTTGCTCAGGAGCGGCTATTTAAATGCACAAGAGCTTAGTCAAGAGGGTATTCTGGTATAAAGCGCCAAATGATACATCAGATTAAGAAAATCCCACTTGTTTTAAAGTTTAGCTATGATACATGCTTAGAGAAATGCCTAGGTCAGGACTAGAGGGTCAGCCACCCACCATCCGATCTTCAACTGTACGTTATACTCTTGTGTCTATTGAAGAGCAAGTGCTTGGGAGACTTTATAATGGTTCAGCATCATATTCAGCCCGATAGCGAAATCCCTGCTTCAAAGCAGCTATTCGACCAAATTCAGTTTGCGATCGCCTCTCGCCAATATCCGCCGGGACATAAACTGCCCAGTACCCGTCAGTTAGCCATGGAGACGGGGTTGCATCGGAATACAATCAGTAAAGTATACCGCCAGCTAGAAGAAACCGGACTGGTTGAATCCATCGCCGGATCAGGGATTTATGTGAAAGCCCAGGGTCATGAAGGCGGAACTCAGCGTCAATCTCCGATTCTCCAGCAATATCCCCAAGCCTCCAGAATTGTCCAGCAGAGTTTGGACGAATTACTCTCTCAAGGGTGTTCCCTCAATGAAGCCCGCGAACTCTTTTTAGCCGAAATTGACTGGCGGTTGCGCTGTAGTGCTAGAGTGCTTGTTACCGTAGAATCACGAGATATGGGCGCTGGGGAATTAATGGTGCAGGAATTGGAATCCGCCCTGGGAATTCCCGTCCAGTTAGTCCCCTTAGAAGAATTAGAACAAACCCTAGAACGCACCAATTCCGGAACAGTCGTCACTAGCCGTTATTTTATCCAAAAAGCCGAAGCGATCGCCGCGCCGAAATCTGTGCGGGTGATTCCTGTGGATATCCACGACTATGGACAAGAAATCGAAATTGTTAAAAGTCTTCCCAAAGACAGTTGTCTGGGTTGTGTAAGTTTGAGTGGGGGTATTCTACGGATTGTAGATGTGATTATCCACAGTTTGCGTGGGGACGATTTACTCCTGATTACCGCTCAGGTTAGTGATAAATATAAACTGAATGCTTTAGTTCGTAGTGCGCGAACAATTATTAGCGATCAAGCCAGTTATGATGCCGTTAAACGGGCAATTCTAGACGCCAGGGATGATCTGATCCGTCCGCCTAAGCTGGTTTGCAGTGAAAATTATATTGGCACAAAATCGATTAATTTACTCAAACGTGAGTTGGGTTTAGGGTAATTAGGGGTTGCTGAATAAGGATTGTGGTGAGGATAGGGAACTCTTAACAGGGAACGGTTGTAGTGCGAGCGTCTCGCTCGCTATTTTGTATGTTTTTATAGCAGTAGACACATCGATTAGGACTTTCGACACCATTGTAGAGACGTTGCATACAACGTCTCTACAGACTAATTCGCTCTAGCAATACCTCATTAATAACTGTTTGATAACCAATCCCTCTTTTTTGGGCTTCTTCTTTCGCCCATGCTAAGACTTTCGGGTGAAGTCTAATCGAAATTGGCTCATACTTCTCCTCTTCATTTTTAACAGGTCTATCCCGCTTTCTTAATTCCATACCAAACTGTTCAGAAATCGCTGCTCTGAATTTCTGATTTTCTTCTGGTGTAACTCGCCTCGCCCTCTCAAAAGGGAATTCAGATTCCTTGTTCATATCTCCTGCGTTCTATTTTGGTCTTCAAATTATTTTATAGTAGCGATCGGCTTTTCTCAGCTAGCACGTTAACGCAAGTCACTAAATTGGCGATCGCACTGTGCGTCAGGATGAATCGCTTTTCAGGGAGAGGGCGGTCATGTACTCTCAGGGAGCGAAGTCGGGGCGGGTTTAGTTACATTTAGGTGAAGGAAGAAACGATAGTAGTGAAACCCGCCCCTACACACTCAAAACTTAAAGGACTCCACCTTTTCACTGAGATGGAGTCCGAATGGGTGTGACTAAATGAAGCGAAAACTACAGAATACGGAAGATAAAGGGATAGCGGAAAGATTGATCAGGATTATTCAATACTTGCCAAATCGCGATAATTGGCATAACAACATTCACGATACCCAAAAGACCCAGTAGGGGCCAACCAATAAGCACAATCGTCAAGATGCCAAAGATTAATCCGTAGATCCAAAGGTTAATGTGAAAGTTCAGTGATTCTTTCGCGTTTTCTTTCACCACTGGATCATCCGATACGAACAAAACGGCGATCGGAATCGCGATCGATACTAACGCCGCACTAATAAAAATTGATCCATGACAGAGGGCAGATAAAAGCTTGCGTTTGTCGCTATCATAAACATCATACGTCATGCGACAGTCCTCCTTCCCCTCAAGGGAAACTAACTCTTCATCCTGACTGTAGCAGGTTCTCTGAACAAGACAGGTCGTAAATTCCGTCCTATGCAGGGGGGATATTCCTCTTATCAGGTACACAGATCCTGTAATTTGCATACTCCTACACCCTACACCCCACACCCTACACCCCATAACCCCTTCACGCCATCAAGCTAACCTCTGGCTTGGGTACAGATTGCTGTCGATGTTGCTGAATCGGAATCGCGATCGCGAATTCTGCGCCTTGTCCTGGTGCGGATCGACAGTTAAGCTGACCCTGATGTCTATCAACAACGATTTGATAGCTAATGGATAGTCCTAATCCGGTTCCTTTCCCTACAGGTTTGGTGGTAAAGAAGGGGTCAAAGAGTTGACGCTGAGTTTTTTCGCTCATTCCCGGACCGTTATCGATAATTCGGATCGCAACTTGGTTAGGTGCGATCGCTTCAGTCCGAATCCGAATCGTGGGATGATTTTTTCCATTATCCGTGGTTCTTGATTCCTCTAACGCATCGATCGCGTTACTCAACAGATTCATAAACACCTGATTGAGTTGTCCCACGTAGCATTCTACTTTGGGTAAATCTCCATACTCTTTGACAATCTGAATTTCCGCATATCCCGGTTTTGCCTTGAGTTGATTTTGCAAAATCAGCAATGTACCTTCTAACCCTTCATGCAAATCTACCGCCTTCACCTCAGCTTGATCCATCCGGGCAAAGTTACGCAACGACAGCACAATCTGACGAATCCGCTTGGTTCCCACTTCCATTGATTCGAGTAGGTTAGGTAAGTCGTCTCGCAGAAACCCTAAATCCATCTGTTCCGCCGCCGCTTGAATTTCTGGGACAGGTTGGGGATAGTGCTTATCGTACAGGGAAATTACATCCAGTAAATTTTGTGCATAATTTTTGGCATGCACCAGATTCCCGAAAATAAAGTTAACTGGATTATTAATTTCATGGGCTAATCCGGCGACGAGTTGTCCCAAACTCGACATTTTCTCCGTATGAACTAATTGGGCTTGGGCATGTTGCAAGTCACGCAACGCCTTTTCTAAAAGGGTCGCTTTTTGCTGAATTTCATCCTGCGATCGCCGCAACGCCACTTCGGTTTGTTGGCGTTCTTGAATTTCAGCTTCTAAACGCTGGTTGGCGGCTTCGAGTTCTACCGCACTGGCAACATCAAAGGCTTTGGGCATTAATGGTACTAATTCTAGGGCAGTATAGACGGAAATTAACGCCGTAATCGCTTTGATTAATCCAAATAGCCAATAATCGGGATGCCAAATCGTCCAAATTGCCATAGCATGAGTAATACCGCAGGCAATGATAAAAGCGGCAAACATGAGAAAGATGCGGGAAAACGGCAAATCCCGTCGCTGGCAAACAAAATAGATTAAGGTTAGGGGAATTGAAGCATAAGCTAGGGCAATGAAGGCATCGGATAACAGATGTAGCCAGACTAAACCGGGCTTCCACAGGTAGCAGTTGCCATGAGGCATGAAAAGTGTGGCAGTCAAACTGTGCATGATCAACGACTGCATAATGTCTCCTTATAATCAATAATCAGTTCTTATCTGGTAAAATTAAAACGGTTTGAGGGGACTCAATCAGTGATCCGTGAAACCGTGAACTATGACTCAGCATACAGTCAGGAACCCCACGCCTCCTTGTTACCCCTTACTAACCCTGATTTTTGATGGTGGAGGATGTAACCCTCTAACCAGGAAATAAGGAGAAAGTTCTCACCCTGTTAACGTTTGAACCTGAAGCAATTGGATTGACTCAAAAGGCGCTAATTTCAGTATTCCCCAAAATTAGCAGAAACTACACCTTCTAGGGTTATAACCTATAGGGTTAATTTTGATAAAAAAATCTTGACAATTTATGACTGAGGATATAGAAAATACTAACTCAAGCCAACCGACCCAGGATCTCAACTTCTATAATGGAAGGCTGAGTGTTCCGTAATTAGGCGTTTTGAATGTCCACTGAACTTAAGGCTGAACTGCAAACGGCGGTTGAACACCGACGGAATTTTGCGATTATTTCCCACCCTGACGCGGGGAAGACGACGCTAACCGAGAAGCTGTTGCTATATGGAGGTGCGATTCATGAAGCCGGGGCGGTGAAAGCACGACGGGCGCAGCGTAAGGCAACGTCGGACTGGATGGCGATGGAACAACAACGGGGAATTTCGATTACCTCGACGGTGTTGCAGTTCGCGTACAGGAATCGCCAGATTAATTTGCTGGACACGCCGGGACACCAGGATTTTAGTGAAGATACCTATCGCACATTAGCGGCGGCGGATAATGCAGTGATGCTGGTGGATGCGGCGAAGGGGTTGGAACCACAGACGCGCAAGTTATTTGAAGTCTGTCGGATGCGATCGCTACCGATTTTCACATTTATGAACAAGATGGATCGTCCGGCGCGGGAACCCTTGGAACTGTTGGATGAAATTGAGCAGGAGTTAGGGTTACAGACGTATGCCGTGAATTGGCCCATTGGCATGGGCGATCGGTTTAAGGGCGTATTTGACCGCCGTCTGCGGCAAATTCACCTATTTGAACGCACGGCACATGGGAGTAAGGAAGCGGGAGATACGGTAATCGATTTGGGGGATTCCCGGATTGAAAAATTGCTGGATCAAGACCTGTATTATCAGTTGAAAGAAGAGTTAGAACTGATTGAGGGGATTGGACCCGATTTAGATTTAGAGTTGGTGCATCAGGGTCAGATGACGCCTGTGTTCTTTGGTAGTGCTATGACCAATTTTGGCGTCAAGCTGTTTTTGGATGCCTTTTTAGAGTACGCCATGCAACCCGAAGCCTACAAGTCTACCGAGGGGGAAATGCCGCCAACCTATCCAGACTTCAGCGGATTTGTGTTTAAGCTGCAAGCGAATATGGACCCCAAGCACCGAGATAGAGTGGCATTTGTCCGGGTTTGTACAGGTCGATTTGACAAGGACATGACCGTGAACCATGCGCGGACTGGTAAAACGGTACGGTTGTCAAGACCTCAGAAGTTATTTGCCCAAGGGAGGGAATCTCTGGATGTGGCATATCCAGGGGATGTGATTGGCTTAAATAATCCAGGAGTGTTTGCGATCGGGGATACGATTTACAATGGTAAACGTTTGGAGTATGAAGGAATTCCCTGCTTTTCTCCGGAATTATTTGCCTATTTGAAAAATCCCAATCCTTCTAAATTTAAGCAATTCCACAAAGGGGTGACTGAGTTGCGCGAAGAAGGGGCGATACAGATTATGTATTCTGTGGATGAGTCCAAGCGCGACCCAATTTTAGCCGCCGTGGGACAGTTGCAATTTGAGGTGGTACAGTTCCGCTTACAGAATGAATATGGCGTAGAAACGCTATTAGATATGTTGCCCTATAGTGTTGCCCGTTGGGTAGCTGGGGGTTGGCAAGCCTTAGAGAAAGCGGGACGGTTGTTTAATACGGCGGTGGTGAAAGATAACTGGGGGCGTCCAGTTTTGTTGTTTAAGAATGAGTGGAATTTACAGCAGGTGATTGGGGATCATCCAGAGTTGCAGTTGAATGCCACAGCACCTGTGGCGTCGGGACAGGAACCTGATTCGTTGTGACCTCTCCCCTAACCCCTCTCCGGCGAGGAGAGGGGAATAATTTTATAAGCTTTATCACACCAATGCACAATTTTTATAGCAATTACAACCAAGAAAAAAACGATGACGAATGGAATTCGCAGCTACAAAAACCAAGTCCGCCTGCGCGGACTGAGGTTGAGACTGAGTTTACTGAAATAACGACAACATGGTCACAATTTACAGCCCAGCAATTCTTTTCCGGATACAGCGAAACAGATGCTATCTATGACAACATTTGATCCCACATTCCAGACTTCGCGGTGGAATACGTAATGATTACGAAAATCTGGAGCGGGCATCTTAACCTTATAGAAAAATGATAGTATTAAGAATTGAGTTATGAGATAATGGCTTTTAAAGTTAGTCTACCAATTGGATTACAACAACCGTTTAAAATCAAACGATACAAAATAAAATTTATCACATAAAACTATAGCTAGTCGTTAAGCAATTTAGCTCCACAAGAATTCAATTAAGGATGTCGCTTTATGGCAATTGTTGTAACCCTCAACCCAGAGTTAGAAGCGCTACTGCGTGACAAAGCCGCTCGTCAAGGTCAAGATGTTGGTCTTGTTGCATCTGAATTACTGGCTCGTGTTTTAGAGTGGGAAGAACAAGATTCAGAGGAAGCTATTAAAGGCATTCAGCAAGGTTTAGATGATTTTGAGGCGGGTCAATTTCGCTCTTTCCAAGAGTTTGCTGACGAACAACGCCGTAAGTATAGCAACCGCCACAAGGGTTAGGACAAGTCGGCGGGTATCGAAACGAATAAACGGCACGAATAAACGGCATCCATCGGATGTCCTTATGCTCTTGGTGACTGCTATATTGACGACGAATGAGGGCACGGCAATGCCGTGTTCCTACCCCTTACCATAGCTCAGGTATTAGGTAGGGGCACGATACTATCGTGCCCTTAAACTCCCTTAAACTTGAAAACCGCTGTAATTACTAATTAACTCGATAGACCAACCACTTCCCCCGAACCTTCAATTACTTCCCCAATCTGATAAGCCGTAACGCCTTGAGATTCAAACCAACGACAGGTTTTTTCCGCTTGAACGGATGACACCAACACGACAAACCCAATCCCCATATTGAACGTATTAAACATCTCTTTTCGACTCACTTGACCCGCCTCAGCGAGCCATTGAAAAATAGGTAAAATCTCCCAGCTATTCGGCTCAATCTGTACCGATTGCCCTTGACCTAAACACCGAGGTAAATTCTCTGGTAAACCGCCACCCGTAATGTGAGCCATACCATGAATTTCAATCCCAGCTTGTAGCGCATCTAGAATTGGTTTCACGTAAATTTGAGTCGGTGTCAGCAGCACGTCTCCTAAACGTTGACCTCCCAGTAAATCGGGACAGCTATCCCAACTGAACGGCGATTCCTGGTTAACCGAGTCGCTAACAATTTTGCGGACTAAACTAAACCCATTACTGTGAACCCCCTGACTGGCTAAACCAATCGCCACATCTCCCAATTGCACCTGAGAACCGTCTAAAATTTCGCTTTTTTCCACAATCCCCACGCAAAAGCCAGCAATGTCATACTCTCCCGGTTGATAAAAACCGGGCATTTCTGCGGTTTCTCCTCCCAACAACGCACAGCCAGCCAGACGACATCCCTGAGCAATACCCGCTACCACCTGAGTGAGTTGTTCTTGATTCAGTTTTCCTGTGGCTAAATAGTCCAAAAAAAATAGGGGTTGTGCGCCAGATGTCAAGACATCGTTGACACACATGGCAACTAAGTCAATACCAACGGTGTCGTGACGATTCAACTCATGAGCCAGTTTCAGCTTTGTCCCTACTCCATCCGTTCCCGACACTAAAACGGGTTCGCGATATCCCATCGGTAACTGGAAGCAACCATTAAAGCCACCGAGTCCACCTAAAACTTCCGGTCGATGGGTGCTTTGGACTAGCCCTCTAATTTGCTGTACAAACGCTCGACCTACTTCGATATCAACACCAGCTTCTCGATAATCCATGGGATAGCACTAGGAATGAAAGAATTTTTCCGAATGTAGGGGCGGATTTCACTATTATCATTTTTTTGCCACCTTGATGTGACTCAACCCGTTCCCACCGAGGAATGTAGGGGCGGGTTTCACTATTATCGTTTTTTTGCCACCTTGATGTGAATCAACCCGCCCCAACCAAAGTTGTGAGGGTGTCCTTTGTTTTCCTCCCTTGGATATTTTACAGGTTGATCCCGGCAAAGCCTAGAGCCAAAACGTTATCGGTAAAACCCGCCCCTACAGCATTGATGGAAAACCTTCGCCGCGACGGTCGAGGTTTGTTGTCTCTATTGTAAAGTTTTGTTAAGAATCTCGTCAATTCCCTGAGAGGGGTAAAAGCGGGAAATCCTTGTCATATCAAGCTTTAGGGCAAATTATATGATATCGCACTTTTGAAAATCTTATCGCTGATTCCCAAAAATCACTGATCCCCAAACCCAAAACTTCGTGTTAGTCTGTGTCAGTTCCATAAAAATAGAGCGAAATCGAAATGAGTATGAGTTACAGACGGTTTTTCTTAATCCTCTTGCATCACCATCCATAACCCTAAACGTAGAATTCTAGAGGCTTTTGATCTAGGCTTATGAATCAGCGAATTTTGAGTGGTCTCACTGTTACCGTCTTAACCACAGCCCTCAGCACAGTGATATTCCATCCGGCTAACCAAGCTCAGGCAGTTGACCAAGGTTCTGAGGGCAACTTGACTCTCGCTCCAGCGCTACACTCTCGGCAAACAACTCCCTCCACCTCCTCTCAACCAACCCCTCAGCCGCCAGAGGTGGTAAAAGTGGGAGAATTTCAATCCCCAACGGCTCAAGTTGGGGAAGCAGAAGAAATCATTGCTAAAATTCATGCCTATTCACTCGATGGGCGTCAGGCGGCTACTCTTTATGTGCGCGACATCCCTGTCCTGACGTTCTTAGGTTCTCCTGCAACTGCTAATAATGACACCAAAGTGGGAGAAGTGGCTCTGGGAAATGACGCTGAAGCCGAGTATTCCTCATCAAAAACGGTGTCTGGTTATCAATCCTCAGAGGCAGACCAACTGGATAATATTGCCTCGCCCAGTGTCACCTCGTCCAGTAATGCCAATCCAGATGATGCCGTAGGGCGGGCGACAGCGGTTGCGGCTCAACTCAATCAACTGCATCGGGATAATATTGATGCAGACGCGATCGCAGTTCGTTGGAATGAGTCGTGTAACTGCTACAGCATCCAGGTAAACGACCAGGAGTTGGTGCAAGTTAACGAAAACACCATTCTGCCCGATACCACCGAAAACCTAACCGAAGATGCCCGACAAGCCACGAACAGACTGCGACGCTTGATGGGTGATGCTCCCCCCATACGCGAAATTGAGGGCAAACCCAAAGCCCAGACAATTGCCCAAGTTGCTCTGGGTCCAGTACGTTTCCAGGTTAAGGGTATTGCCTCCTGGTATGGTCCTGGCTTTCATGGAAACCGCAGCGCCAGTGGTGAGCGATTTAATCAAAACGCCCTAACCGCCGCTCATCGCAGCTTACCCTTTGGTACTAACGTGCGAGTCACCAACTTAAATAATGGTCGTTCCGTTATCGTGCGGATTAATGACCGAGGACCCTATACCAGAGGGCGAGTCATTGACCTTTCTGCCGCCGCCGCCAGAGTCCTAGGATTGATTAGGACGGGTGTGGCACCTGTACGGATTGAGGTTTTAGATAACTAGCTAGGGAATAGTTTGAGTGTGTAGGGGCGGGTTTAGGAAATTGATGCGTGGCTATTGATGGTAACGTTTCTGCAAAACCCGCCCTGACCGATCGCTTCCCTAGTCAGACAAGGTTGTGAATGTTCCAGACGTGCCATGGCGCGTCTAAGAGGAAAGGGCGACCCGACCCAATTGAGTGAACTGGAGTTGTTCATTAGTGCAAGCGGGTCGCCCCTACAAAGTTCATAAATTCTTGGACGAATGACGAATGACCAATGACCAATGACCAATGACAATTGCTAACATCGATCTAAAATCCAATCACTAAACTCTCATGCGTCTGTTTACGACAATCGCGGGATTGCGCTGCCACCTAGAACGTCATCGAACCCAAAAAACCGTCGGTTTAGTACCGACGATGGGGGCGTTGCACCCTGGTCACTTGAGCTTAATCGAGCGGGCAAGACGCGAAAATGCTATTGTCGTTGTCAGCATTTTTGTCAATCCACTCCAGTTTGGACCTGGGGAAGATTTGCAGCAATACCCGCGTCCGTTGGAGGAGGATCAACGCTTTTGTGAACAAGCGGGAGTTGATGTGATTTTTGCGCCCACAGCCGTGGAGTTGTATGGCGATGACCCATCCGATTCAGGCACCCCGACGGAGTTCACTCAAGTTATGCCCCCACCAGCCATGACTTCTATATTATGTGGTCATTCTCGTCCGGGTCATTTTCAGGGGGTGGCGACGGTGGTGACTAAGTTATTAAATCTAGTTCAACCCGATCGCGCTTATTTTGGTCAAAAGGATGCTCAACAATTGGCGATTATTCGCCGTTTGGTCGCGGATCTGAATTTGCCTGTCACTATCGTCTCTTGTCCGATCGCCCGTGAGCCGTCAGATCTTGCCTATAGTTCTCGTAATCAGTATTTAACGTCAGCACAAAAGGCACAAGCTCCGATTCTCTACAAGGGTTTACAAAATGCCCAAAATGTGTTCAAAGCTGGGGAGCGTGATCGCACCGCCTTAATTGCTGCTGTTACCTCAGAACTCAGCTTGATAGAGGAGATTCAAGTCGAGTACATTGAATTAGTCCATCCCACTACTCTGACTCCCCTAGAACAAGTAGAAGATCAAGGATTACTCGCGATCGCGGCTCGTCTGGGTTCAACTCGATTAATTGATAATATTATGCTGCGAAATCGCCAACCGATTATTGCTATTGATGGACCGGCGGGGGCGGGTAAATCCACGGTGACTCGGTTAGTGGCGCAGCAATTAGGCTTAATGTATCTGGATACGGGAGCCATGTATCGGGCGGTGACGTGGCGAGTGCTGCAAGCTGGAATTGATTTTACTGATGAACCTGCGATCGCGGAATTGGTGAGTCAATGTCAAATATCCTTGATCAGTAGTGGTTCCCAACCGCAAAGCCTGAGAGTGTGGATTGATGGCAAAGAAGTCACCCAGGCGATTCGCTCGTTAGAGGTTACCGCCAATGTTTCTGCGATCGCGGCGCTCCCGGTTGTACGTCACGAATTAGTCAAACAGCAACAGCGCTGGGCGTCTAAAGGTGGTGTTGTCGCTGAAGGGCGAGATATCGGGACTCATGTTTTCCCAGACGCCGAACTGAAAATTTTTCTCACCGCCTCGGTTCAAGAACGGGCACGCCGACGCCTGCAAGATCTCCAAGGCGAAGACCAAGGTACTGTCAGTTTAGAACAGCTAGAGGCGGATATTCAATTACGAGACCAGCGTGACAGCACTCGTACCTTAGCTCCCCTGCGCCAAGCTGCTGACGCGATCGAAATCAATACGGATGGTTTCACAATTCCTGAGGTCACTGATAAGATTATCAGTTTATACCATAAAAAAGCATCATCGTTACCTCAAGGATAAAAGCCTGCTCATCCAGACATTTCATGGATTAAATAGTTTTCGTCCTTAAACCTCAGACAGGGCGAATTTTGATACCAAATTCGATTACTGGAGTGGTGTTCTCAAAGCTGGCGTTCAATTTTGAACAAACACCCTACACCCTACACCCTACACGCCATACCCACTTAGTACCCTTAAGTCCCAACCATACCCCGTCAGCTTCTACTCTCTACCCTTTTACAAAATATCCCGGATATACTGCCATTTGCGTCGTAACTAACAAAAGAATCATTAACACTAAGGCGGATTTCGGTATCCAGTTGCCCTACAGCGAACTGAATATCCCTAGGAATGGTTGCGTTTAGCGATTGAGACGCAGGGTTTAGCATCAGAATTTATCAAGCGGGTTGATCTACGCTTAGACATTTATGTCTGGCGATAGATTAACCCGCCGCTTGGATTATTCTGCAACAAGAATAATCTAAAAATAAACAACCATGACGTGCCGCCTGTGTATTCAGAGGAGTGAAGGAGATTAAAGGTGGCAAACCCTTGTCAGTTAGTTTGGCAGTACAGATTATCCATTAGTTTAATCGCTGCCACACTTGGTTTTATTGCAAGTTTGAGTGTATCCGTTGCTCGTTCAGTTAACCCAAAGCTAACGATTCCTAGTCCTAAATTGAACCAACAAGAACGCTCTAATTCCCAGAGTTTGCAAATCAATGGTTTAATTGGAGATGAAAAAGATATCTATGAAAAAATGTTGGTTCACTTGGCAGAGGAAGAAGCCAAACGCTTAACTTTTTCTGTGCCAGTAGAATTTCAAGGCAAAACCCTTCATTCTCGTGTCCTCAAGGATAAGGCTAAAGTGATTGCCCTCACGTTTGATGATGGACCTTCATCCCAGACAACCCCCCAAGTTTTAGACATTCTCAAACGAGAAAATATCAAAGCCACCTTTTTTGTTGTCGGTAAGACGGTTAAGAATCATCCCCAGGTTATGAAACAAATTGTGGCTGAAGGTCATGCCATTGGTAATCATACTTGGAATCATCACTATCATCAGTACAGTCCATCGGCGGCGGCACAGGAACTGGAGACAACCGCCACTTTAATTCATCAACTCACTGGCGTCAAAACGGCGTTATTTAGACCGCCTGCTGGCATTTTAAATAACGGCTTAGTGAGCTATGCTCACCAAAATAAATATGCTGTAATTATGTGGTCAGCCGATACAAAAGATTGGCAAAGTCGCCGGATCACTGTGCCAAAATTAATCGATAACGCTCTTGAAGACGCGCAACCGGGTGGTATTATTTTACTGCACGATGGCGGGGGCGATCGCTCTAAAACAGTAGAAGCTTTACCAAAGTTGATTACTGAACTGAAACAGCGTGGTTATCAATTTGTCACCGTGCCAGAATTATTGGATATGCCAGATTAATACTAATAGGATTTACGCAAAGGATTTATATGTAGGGTGTGTTAGCGTAGCGTAACGCACCTTAACTAAGTATTTAATTGAGAATATATCACCTTGGGTTATCCTTTAGGGGCGACCCGCTTACACAAATTCACAACGGTGTTCATTCAACTTGATCGGGTCGCCCTTTACTCAATTTTTCCTGACAAGAATGATGCTTTTGCCCAACAATATCAATGGTTATTAGCACATTCTGGGTGGCTTGATTAAATCTGGTGCGTTACGGCGTACTTATGTTCGGAATTAATAACTGTTAATCCCGAAATTTGCCTAACGCACCCTACGAGTATAACTTTAGTGCTTTAACGCATAGCTGGAGAGGGCTTTAGCCCTCACTACTGACGAATGACGTAGCTTGCTTCTCGCGAAGCGAGTATGACAAATGACAAGCGACTTTTGTGAAGAGTTTGTAAACACAAAATTATTTTTAGGTAGATTTAACATAATGGGTAAAGAAATGTAAACAACTAGCACCTAAAAGCAGTGCCACTCATAGCAAGGGAGTTGAGAAATGGAATTATTCTATAGAATTCGCCAGGTCATTCGAGCCAATTTTAACGAGATGATTCAACAGGAGCAAAATTCCGAAACTGTAGGGTTAACATTTTATTCTCGTGAGGGCTTAAAAGATTACCAAACAATTGCCGAAGTAGCTAGAATCCAACGTGATGGACAGCAAGAAACAGTGGAGACGATAAACCACAGTCTAGTAACCTTAGAGAAAAAACAGGCGGCGGCAAATAACCTAAAGTATCGGTTATACGATAGCACTCACTTCAGCCAATTCCCGTTTTATGAGGATCAAGAGACTATCAACATACCCGATAATGTTCCTCAATTCCAGGAGTCTGCTTGGAAGGAGATAGAAGGGTTCTTCATTTCCTTAACATCCTCTAGGGAGATAGATAATGAATGGGCAACCCTGGAAGAATTTGCTTCAAAAATCTCTGTTTGATTCAGATAGCCTTCAAGTAAGTGAGGTACACAGACAGATCCCTGACTCCTCCAAGAAGTCGGGGATCTTGCTTAAAACTGTACCTCAGTTGTGGTGATTTCCGACCAAGAGCGATTAATTTGCTCAACTTATTCATCCGTTATCAGGTTCAGCGCTTTCTAATTCCTGAGTACAGAATGTAGAATCCAGATAGGGTCGCAGTGGGACTAATCCGGTTTTAGACAATAAACATTGCGCCTGTTCAGTTCTGAGAATTTCAGCAAACTTTGTGCCAATGGGGGGACGGCTATTATCTCTCGGATAAATAACAGCTAAGGGATAGGCTAAGGGATAGGTTTGGCTAATAAATGCCTCCACATTGGCTCCATAACTCCCTTTAGCATTACATAAATCTGTGTTCGGAGTAATCGGTTGTCGGTTATCTTGTACTAAGGGGGAAATCGCATCATTTTCTCCGTCCACGATGGCTAGGGGATAGACTGAACATTGCCCTAATACTTTACTCAAAGAATCAAATCCGATCGCGCCAATGTTTCGCCCCTCAAAATCCCGAATTACTTGTCGCAGTGTCTCAAAGGTTTGGGTGCGGATAATCGGCGGACGACCTAAATTGGCAAATGAGCGACTCGGTTGGTTACTTTGTTGCAGAAGTGCTTCAAATTCGGCAATATTACTCGTATTCGTATCCTCTTGCAGAACCCGCTGCTTAAACAGTTCAATGGCTTGATCACTGGGAGGAACATAGAGTTGAACCGGGAGATCGGGTCCTCCTAATTCTTGCCAATTGGTAATTTCTCCGGTGTAGAGTAAGCGTAATTGCTCAAAGCTAATTTGCCCATTTAAGGCGGCGGGTAAGCTGTTTTCCCGTTGTGCATAACTGAAGGCGACAAAGACAACTAAGCCATCATGAGCCACTTCTTCTGTGTCTAAGGCAAATCCTAACCGATTAATGGGAGTCGCGATCGCAAACTCCGCCTCCTCCTCCCGAACCTGTGCGATCGCGTCTGTCCAAGAGGGTACAGGTTGATAGTTTAACTCTAATTTCGGTTGACGCTGGTATAATTCACCCGCCAAGGTGGTATCCTTGGCAATTAAATTGGGTTGCTCCAAAATATAATCCCACGCTCCGTATGCTTCTGCTGTATAGGTAAACGTTCCTGTGGGAATCCCGGATACTTGTTCAATACAGCAGGGAAATGGTTCAGTTTCCATCGCGGTTTGGGGTTGATTTCTGCCGAATAGCCACCAGATTAATAATCCTAACAACAGCAGCGCCAACAGCAGCCATAATAAGCGAGGACGCCACCATCGTCTTTTCTTTTTTTTCGCCTCGGTTTCAGCTACGGGTTGGGAGAAGGGTGGGATAATTTGCGGTTCAGGGGGCAATTGTAATAAAGCACGGCGGGCAATTTCGGCGGTTTCAAAGGATGAGGTACCAATGCCAATTAGGGATAAAATATAGTCTTTAAACACGGGTTGGATTAGGGGCCAATGCTTGGTAATCCGGGGATTAAAGGGTTGAAGCGTAACCGGATCATGAGTACCGCCGTTTAAAAGATAAAATGCCACATACCCCAAGTCTTGTAAATCCTTTTTAGCAGATAACAAAGGACGTTCGAGTAAGGGCGGATCAAATCGTCCTTCCCACAAGAGGAGGTCACACAAATAGATAAAAAAGCCTTGGAAAGTGGGAACAATCAGTAAACTATCTAAACTGATATTGCCATCGGTGAGTCCCTCTTGGACTAAACCCGACGGGAGACGAAATTTTTGTCCATGGAGAAATTCTAAACTTTGCAAAACTTGTTCCAGGATTTGTCGCACCTGATAACTGGTCATCGCCCCAGTTTCTGCCACGTAACTGGCTAAGGTAGGATAGGTATCTAAGATCCCCTGGCTGACTAAATAGCAGCGTTCAAACCGGGGATCTGCGATCGCGTCCCACGGAGAGACGAGGCGAAAGTCTTGCACCCGCCCATCAGCCAAGGTGACGCCAGCGAGATTGACAAAGGCTTCTTTGCGTAACTGACTTTCTTGGAAATTAAAATAGCGATCGGGTAACAGGTATTCCCTGATTACCACAGGTTGACGAGTCGGGAGTTGCAGGGCTTGATAAAGACGACCTCTACCCCGATTTTTGAGGAAGCCTTCAATTTGATAGGTTCCCCGACGTCCGCGAATTTTGGTTTCTGGCGGTAACAGCGTCGGAAATCCACATTGAGTACAATAGTTGGCACCGGGTTGTTCGAGCAGGGTTTGTTGCACCCATTCACAGTAAAGGGGATTTCCCCGAACACAGCGATACTCCGGATAGAGGGACTTTACCCCTGGTGGAACGACGACTTCTGTCACCACGCCACCTTCGGCTTCTAATCCTTCACCGGGTTTCGTTTTACCCGCCATGCGATCTTTGAGTTCATCTAAACTCGGCGCACGCTGTTTCAGTTCATCTTGCAGGAATGGAAATAACCAAAGTAACCGCGCTGGGACGAACCGCAGTAGGATAGCTCGAAAGCGACCTGGGATCGTCTTGAAGCGATGGAAAATCCGACTTCCTTCAACGCTGCGAAATTGTTGAAATAAGCGTCCCAGAAATCCTTTTGGGTTACCCTTAACCATAACTGCTGCTCCTGCCAAGCCTTGTTAAGCTGTGTATTGCTATCCTGCCATAAGCACGGTGTCAGTCTAAGCGGTGGTTTCCCAAAGCGTTGAGAAATTTAACAAAATTTGCTTTTCCTAGAGTCGGAAGTCTGCTAGTGTAGCATTATTTGGTCAAATTAGGAGTTACCAGGAATGGCAAAGGAGCAAGTGGCGAAGCTGTTTCGAGATGCTCAAGCGAACCCGGCTTTAAGAGAGGAACTCAGAGCTGCCCCCAACGTAGACGCCTTTATTAAAATGGCAAAAGAACGGGGGTATGACTTTACTGTGGAAGAATGGCAAGAAATGACGGGATTTTCGGTTGAAGAAGTCGAGGGCAAATTGTCAGAAATTCCTGGATTATAAGGGTTTATTCGTAATTCGTAAAAATGATATTCAATACATTGACCTTTTACTTCTTTTTCACTTCATTCGAGGACATGGTTCGAGGGACTGCTTTTACCTGTTCCTTGTTCCCTGTTTCCTCGCCTCACCACAACAGTTATTAAATAAGCCCTAGCTATTCCGTTAAATGATGGACAGTTCTAAAAAGGATAATTAGTTGTGCCAAAAATACAAAAATGTAATCTTTGTTACTTTATATTGTCTAACTACTAGATATATTGTGATAATTGCTCTACAGATACAAAGAGTGCTCTCACTTCAACTTCACCTTTTTGGTTATACCTTAAGAATTTATGATTATGTCAATAGACATACTATTGTCACTTTGGCAATAATACTTGTAGGGGATGCTTAGTTGTTCGGAGTTTTGGTATTTTTATAATGTAGTTAAGTCAACACAGGCAAGGTAAGTTTAAAGTTTTAATAAATCTTATGTACGCACCCTGTTTTAGTTGGATTATAGTATATAATGGTGAATGTGTGTTTAGTTAATAACTATTGCAAGAACATACAGGCTATGGTATAATTGCTGATCAAGTTGAGTCTTAATTAATATAAATTTGCCCAAGATGAGTTCATGCGTATCACCATTAGTAATATGTTATTGTAAAATTCAGTTTTCAACAACCTCATACTGATTCATTTATAAGAAGATAACCCATATTTGGTTGTCATTTCTATAAGGAGCAAAGCCTGATCATGACCAATTCCACGCTAATTAAGAAAAGAAAAATTGACAAACCAGACCGTGCAAGAGTGTTTAAAGAAAAAACACTAAAGATATCTAATCCCACTCCACAAGAGGTAGATAAAGCTGCGCGTGCCACACAAGAGATGGTGCGGAAAATAAGATCACACTCTATTTTTAACAAATGTGATTGATTAGAAATTGTGATTAATTAAAAAGCTATTATCCGTCCAACTAAATATGCATTGGATGGATTTATTTTTTAAAGATGTCTCCAAAAAATAAATATAAAAATGGATCTAGATTATTCAACTTTATCTTTTGCTTTATTGGGAGTTTTATTTGGAATAATATTTGTATCTGATGGTTGGTTGTCTTACCAAGGCTCAGATCAATCATTTGCTCGTTCTCCTAAGGTTAGAGGAATTTTGTATATTTTAGGAGGAGGGGTTATCCCAGTAATTAGAGAATTAACACAAGAGACAACAAAGGTAAAAACAAACTCAATAACTATTTATACCTTTTTTGTAACTGTATCAATACTGTTTATATTGCTAGCTTTATGTTTATATGCATTTCTGATTAGCTTTAAACGTTTGCGTAAAGTCAATTTTGGCGACTCATTGTGGGAGACAATTATCGAAACATTGCCTTTTGTTGCCGTAGCACTTCAAGAAGGTAATAAAAAATTCAACGAAGAGATTGAAAACAGATTAGTTCCCAAAAATATTAAGCAAAGAAATGACGTAATGGAGTTTTTGTCTTCAGCCTATAATGATTTATGTACTTACAATAATGACTTGTGTCAAACAGATGCCGATAGTTTAATGAAATGTCAAAAATTTGCTAATTTTATAGCACATTACCTAGAGGAATTTATTGATATATTTCTAGATAGTTCAAAAGTTAATTACCGGGCTTGTGTATATTATCTAGATAAAGACGCCAATCAATTGCTTTTTTTAGCTGGTTTTAGCCCTCAAATATCACCATACACGCGAGAAAAATTACCCGTAGAAGATAGCTTGGCTGGATATGCTATTAAAAATCCATACATAGCTCATTTATTTTATACTGATAAAAGAAGTAATTCTTTGCCATTTTATGTTAAAAGAAATCCTCGGAGATATAATTCAGTTGTATCTTGTGCTATTAAACACCCAGAAATAAATGAAAATAGTCTTGCAAAAATGGCTATTTGTATTGATTGTATATATGGTAAATCAAATAGTTTTATTGATTTCGAGTATATATCAAGAATGATTGTAATCTTATCTATTGTTTTCGCCAACGCACAAGTTTTAATGAGTATAGATAATGAAGGTATTGAACAATATATAAAAAATCAAGGTTAAGATATAAATAAATAGTTAACTTGGGCTAAAGTTTAGTTTTCGGGGCACCCTGGTTTTTGAGCGGATCACCAAATTCAAAGTACCCCTCCATCCAGAGATTACCCAGGGTTGCACCTTCAGCCATAAATTCAGGAATACCGCGCATATCGGCAGCACGCTTCGCCTGAGTGAAGCCCTCTTCATCACGATAGAGTACCCAAAGTTCTTCTGGGCGCAGAGCATCGACAAAGTAAGGAGAGTGAGTTGTAACCATTAACTGGCTTTGTCCAGAAGCGGTTCGGCACTCTTCGGCTAGCTCAGGTAGCAAACGAGGGTGAAGATGGTTTTCTGGTTCTTCAATGCCGATGAGTTTAGGTGGATCAGGATCATAGAGAACAGTCAAATAGGCAAACATTTTCAGGGTGCCATCTGAGGCAAATTTAGCCAAAATGGGTCTTTGAAATGGGGCATCTTTGACCTGTAAGAGCAATCGCCCATCCTGCATCATCTCGGCATCAATGCTTTCTAGGCGCGGAATCCGATCAGTAAGGGTTGTCAGAATTTGATCGAGCTGCTCAGGATACTGTTCTTTTAGATATTGAATGACATTGGGCAGGTTATCACCTGTTTCAGAGAGCCTTTCTTGAGGACCAGCTTCGGGAGTGCTACGAGTATGATCGGCAGTGAGATAAGACAGATACCAACCGCTGATAAATCGACGCAGAGCGCTCACCCGAGGATTACTTGCGAATTGTCCTAGGGTATTCACCGCGAGAATGTCAGGAGAGTCTAGCTGTTGCGGAATACGTTCGTCTTCTTTTTCCGGCATTTCACCGCTGATGACTTCACCTGTCCCCTCCTTAAAGTTCAAAAACTGAAATGGCGCACCTTGTTGTTCTCGTCGCCATTGTAGAGATTCTTCAGCCACGTAAGGACCACGAGAACCTTCGTCAATTGCCAGGTAGTAGGTGATGATTGGAGCTTTTGGCTGTTCCCTATATTTCAACTCAAAGGATATGGGACCTTCCGCCCCGCGAGTTCGCAATTCTCGAAACCGTCCCCGTCGATCCCAAGCCCGACGTAGACCAAATTGAAAGCATTCGGATAGAAATGCGAATATATCAAAAATGGTGGATTTACCACTGCCATTGGGACCTAAGAAGACGGTCAGTGGTGTAATATTTTTTAGTTCTAGATCGTGCAAAGCACGATAGTTTTTGACTCTCAGTTGTTCAATGCGGGGAATAGCGGGTTTGGGCATAGTGGATTGGATGGGTAGTCTTCTAGATTGTGCGATCGCCTTCCTTATCCCTCAGTTTGCCAAACGCTGTCTGTGATTGGCAGAACAGACGATAGCCGAGGTGATTATCGTCTGATTTTAACCTTGAACCTATATCAGGGCACGATGGTATCGTGCCCCTACCCCATCTCAGGGATAATTGATGGGTAGGGGTACGGCATTGCCGTACCCTATGATAGCTACCGATAACCTCTCAATTTAATCAATAATAAACCTTCTGCCCTCTGCCTTCTGCTATATCGCGCCAACGAATCACACCGACGATTCAATCCACCATGATCTGTCGCCTCAACAGACTCATCATTTCTCCCGAAGCACCATAAGGAATCGGTGGACTCCATTCCCTCACCTCCGCAAACCGTAAGCGATGCAGGGTTTTGATAATGCTGTTGATCCCTTTACGGGAACCGATAACCATCACCTTAATAAATTCTTTCCCGGAAACCGGATCAGTCGAAGCCTGGATAGAAACCTCAGCAGAGGGCAATTGATTCTCATTCGGCACAAAGTACGCTTGCATTTGAGTTCACCTGATTTATACCCAACGATGTTGTTGGTTCCAACAACATCTAGATCAATTCTGCCAGATGTTGTGAGTTCCAACAACATTTACTTGCGGATCATCCTCTGACACGATTAGAGGTATGGGAAAAGCGGGAAAAGCTCTCAGACAAGCATTGGAGACATACGGCATCAGTCAAAACAAGCTAGCCGTAACTTTGAAGGTTGATCGTTCAGTTGTATTTCACTGGTTTCACGAAAATCGAGATCCCTCAGCCGAAACCGTGGTGCAGATTGCTGAGGCACTTCATAGCCTCAATCCTGATGCAGCAGCAGAATTTATCCGATTGTACGTGGGTGATTTCCTCAAGAGTGATCAGGAAGGTTGAACGGAAGTTATGTCCAGATTGTAGAGACGTTGCATGCAACGTCTCTACAATGTTTTGGCTTTGGAGCTACGATAGAAACGTTAGACGTTGTTATGAAGCAGACTATTATGCTCAGTTTTAATAAAAAAATTGTGACTGATGAAGCGATGCGTCCTGTTGCGGTGTTGATTGATTATCAGGACTGGCAGAAAATTGAGCAACTATTAGAGGCTTATCAATTACAACAAAAACAAGAATTTAATTTAAACCAGTATGCAGGTGTGATTCAATTAACTCAAGATCCTTTGGAGTATCAGCAGCAAATGAGGGATGAGTGGCATTGACGCAGAATTTAATTGTATTGGATACGAATGTAGTTTTGTACTTCTTAGGGGGGCGTTTAACTAACCCGTTACCGTCAGGACAGTATTTTGTGTCAGTGATTACTGAAATTGAATTGTTATCCTATCTTAGTCTCAGTTCAGATGAATAAGTACAGATTCGGGATTTCTTAGCCAAGCTTACAGTGGTGGAACTTGAGAGTAATATCAAAGATTTAGCAATTACATTTCGGAAACAATACAAACTGAGACTTCCTGATGCAATAATTGCTGCAACAATCAGCCACTCCCTCTAACCTCGCTACAATAGAAGACTGGAGCATAACGCTTCATATCTGTAAGGGGGATAAAGACGATGGGTTTGCCAATAGTTGCTGTAATCGGACGCCCGAATGTGGGCAAATCAACGCTTGTCAATCGGTTAGCCGGGGTGATGGATGCGATAGTTCATGATCAACCGGGAGTTACCCGCGATCGCACGTATCGACCCGCGTTCTGGCAAGACCGGGATTACTCGATTGTAGACACCGGGGGGTTGGTTTTTGATGATGATACCGAATTTCTGCCCCTGATTCGAGAACAGGCAATGGCAGCCCTCAGCGAAGCCAGCGCCGCTATATTAGTCGTCGATGGTCAAGCGGGTCTCACGGCGGCTGATCAGGCGATCGCAGATTGGCTACGCCAGCATCCTGTCCCCGTTGTCCTGGCTGTAAACAAGTGCGAATCCCCCCAACAAGGACTAATCCAAGCGGCTGAGTTTTGGGAACTCGGTTTAGGTGAACCCTTTCCTGTCTCTGGGATTCACGGTGCAGGAACCGGGGAACTCCTGGATCAACTGATTACCCATTTGCCCACGGTGGGAATACTCCCCGATACCTTAGAAATTAACGTGGCGATTGTCGGACGCCCGAATGTGGGTAAATCTAGTCTATTAAATGCCCTGACGGGAGAAAAACGTGCGATCGTCAGTTCCGTTTCTGGTACTACCCGCGATGCCATTGATATGATTGTCGAACGCCCCGGAAACCCAGAAACCGAGACTGAATCTCAACTCTATCGTCTTATTGATACCGCAGGCATTCGCAGGAAGAAAAACGTCGAATATGGACCGGAATTTTTTGGCATTAATCGAGCCTTCAAAGCTATTCGCCGTGCTGATGTGGTTCTCTTCGTGGTTGATGCCCTAGATGGTGTTACCGAACAAGACCAAAAACTTGCTGGACGCATTGCTGAAGACGGACGGGCGGCGGTTATCTTGGTAAACAAATGGGATGCGATTGAAAAAGATACCTATACGATCTATGAATACGAAAAACTGCTGAAAAATCGCCTCTATTTTGTTGAATGGGCACCGATGATTTTTGTCAGCGCCTTAACCGGAAAACGAGTAGACAAAATTCTCGATTTAGTCGATACTGTTGCCGCAGAACACCAGCGTCGCGTCAGTACGTCTGTGATTAATGAAGTGCTTGCAGAAGCCATTAACTGGCATTCCCCGCCCACCAACCGCCAAGGACGCCAAGGCAAAATTTACTACGGCACCCAGGTTAAAACTAAACCCCCAACGATTGCCCTGTTTGTCAATGATCCGAAACGATTTAATGAAAACTATCGCCGCTATATTGAGCGTCAATTTCGCCAACAACTGGGTTTTACCGGGACACCCTTGCGTCTATTATGGCGTGGGAAGAAAGTCCGCGATGTTGAAAGCAGCAATGCTAATCGAGCCGTTCGGGTTTAATTTGTCCTTTGTCCTTGGTCTTATGTCCTTTATCAATGGTCAAAACAAGAGTGAGATGGGATACATTGATTCTTGACAACCTTCGAGGGCATATTTTTGCCTATTTCCCATTCCCTTTTGCCGAATAACGAATGACGTAGCTTGCTTCTCGATGAAAGCGAGTATGACAAATGACGAATGACGAATGACGAATGACAAACCATGGACTTACTGCGATCGCTCCCGTTAGGGCTATACCTGGAACAACCTGTAACTTGGCTCCATTACCTGGATTCTCGGGTAAAACTTATCTGGTTAATGAGCTTTTTGGCAGTACCTTTATTAGCCAATCCCTATTGCCGTTTGGCAGTTGTTGTGGTATTGATTTTGTTCACCCTGTCAGCCCGTATTCCGTTACGGGTTTGGCGTCAGCAAATGGGTTGGCTGTTGATGCTAGCGGTATTTGTCTTTATTCTCACCGCGATCGCACCCGATGGATTGGCGGTTGATCATCAGTATCGGCTTCCTGAGGCGGACATTCTCATGGTTGAGTCTGCTGAAACCTCAGCACAGGAATCGCCTCAACCTAGACCCTGGTATAATCCCTTTGGCATCGGACGTGAATCGGTTCCAGAGGCTTCTGAAAGTGAAACCATTATCCTGACCAATTTACCCCAACCGACTGACTACAGATATATTCTCCTAGAAGCGGGTCCAGTAACAATTACCCGTCGCTCATTGGATCTAGCGGTTCGAGTCAGTACCGTAATTTTTACACTAATTTATAGTACCAATCTTTACTTGCTCACCACCGCCCCAGAAGAAATTACCGCCGGGTTAGAAAGTCTAATGCTTCCCTTACGGCGTCTGAATATTCCAGTGACAGAAATTGCTCTGACATTAACCTTATCCTTGCGTTTTATTCCCTTAGTTTTGGAGGAAGTGCAAAATTTAGTTCGTTCGATTCGGACTCGGGCGATTAACTGGAAAAAGCTAGGGGTTCGCCGCAGCGCTCAAGTTTGGATTATGGTGACTGAACGGTTATTAGAAAACCTACTCATGCGAGCCGATCAAATTGCCAAAGCCATGACAGTGCGTGGTTTTACCAGTCCCAACCAGCATCGAGTCCAATGGCATCAACTGCGTTTACACTGGGGAGACTGGATCGCGATCGCGACTTTAGCTCCGTTTTGGGTAGCGCGGCTGATTTGGGGAGGAATGGGGTGATGGAGATACGGTAAAAAGAATGATGACTGAAATCACATATTTGTAGGGGCGGGTTTAGCCACTCAATCTGCTTATTACTGATAACGGAACAACAAAACCCGCCCTTACTTATGATCAAAAATAGATTGTTGAGTCGCTCGATTCTCTATTCATCCGTGGAATTCTGACAACGCGAATTGTGTGGATAAGACTCACAGAATTCGTCTAAATCTGTTGAATAAGTCTCGGAATCCTCGACTGTTGTTTCTTGAGTTTCCGGTTCCTCTTCAGCAGGAATTTCCGCGAAAATTCCCGTTAATCGTTCCAAATTGCTTCTTAACGTCAGTCCCAATTCCCGTTCGGTTACTAAGGTCAAAACCTGTGTCGTTGCGGGATCAGATTCTCCGGTGAAACCTACCTCTATTTGGGCAATCTTATCCGGTTTTGTGAAAACGGCACCCAGAACGCCAAACAGCAAGGTATTACCAATAATCCGACCCACGTTAGCTTTTTTGCCTTCTTGATAGGTTAGGGTATCAACATTACTTGCCGCAACAGTAATTTCCTGGGTTGGTCTTTCATCATCCAAAACCGCGAGGCGATCGCCTTGTTCAATATAAGCGGTGATGATTCCCTCAGTGAGGGAGATTTTGCATTTACCGGATAGATCCGTTTCACCAGAAGTTAAAGCGCACAGTCCCTCATGACCCGAACGCTGTTTGAGCGATACGGGGGGTTCGTAGCCTTCACAGCGCGAATTTAAGGGGAATTTTGTGCATAAGGTGTAAAGGTCAACTTCCGGGTTAGCTTGTGCGGGATTTGAGGCGGCGAGAAAAAAACTGGTTAAGGAGGTAGTCGCTAGGACTGTGGTTGTGGTTCCGGTGAGAATCAGACGATTCAGTTTAGGGTAGAAGCTGGAAGTCATCGTTCATATCCAAATTATGCCGTCGCTGGAACGTATATCTCGGTAGTGTCAGCTTATGCAGGTTGAATTCCCTGTTCCCTGTTCCCTGTTCCCTGTTCCCTAACAAATGACCAATGACCAATAACCAATAACAAGCGGTAGGATGATAAATCTACAGTTCTTAGTATCGGTCTATACTTAATCACTCTGCCATTGTTGCCAGTTTATTGCTGATGACGGGAGTGAAACGCTGAAACTGAGAACTGTTGTTGTGTGTGTGAGGTTGGAAAACCCCTTCGTTCATGCTGTCTCTATTCGCCAATTTCTCGCTGGCTCAAGTTGTTATCCCTGTCCCCCCGACAACCCCAACTCCTCCTCCCGCCCAGGAATTGGTGGTGCAACCTCAACAAATACGACCGTTACCAGGACAACTGGATCAGATACCTGTCTTTAATAGCAATAGTCCCGAAGTGATCCAAACCGAGGGGATTTTACTGTCAACCTTCCCCCCTTACGGAAAAGCGAGTCCTGGCGCTCATTTAAATTTCCCGCTTTCTGGACGCTTTGATATCTTTGCTCATCATATCGCCCGCTCCAATACGCCAGAGGAATGGCGACCCATGTACCAAGGGGTTCTGGTTCACAATGCGGGGAGTCAACCTGTAACCTTAGATATTTTGCAAGCGGTAAGTTATGTAACCAATCCGGATGCTCCGTTTATCAACTTACCGCCTTATATGGATAATCCCTTTGGCTTAGTCTACTCTGGTCCCGGTTCACGGGTAGCGACTGATGTCTTGCGTGGTGTGCATCAATCCTCATTTCCTTCTCAAGTTGTTATTCCGCCGCGACAGAGCGAAATGGTATTCAATTTACCGATCGCGTTAGGCAATTCCCGGTCTACGTTGATGCGTCTGCGAACCAATCGACCTGTTTATATGGCAAGTTTAGCCATGTATGCACCCCTGAACTCTGATCGCAAAGTGGATGGAAAACCTTCAGGGACACCTGCACTTCCCTATCGTCCACCAACTCTTGACGAATGGCGGTATTTATTATTTAAAGGCAATTTAGCCGGACCACGCGATCGCATCCCGACACCACCCAACCAGACGGACGGTAAGATTGTCTATGGTCGGGTCGCAGGTGTGGCGGTCGGTTCTCAATGGCGTACTGAGGTCGTTGATCGTCCGGGTGCATCGAATCTGAGTATTCCTCAACCGGGTCAAGCGTTTTCCTATCCCCTAAGTACAGTACCGTTTATCACCTTAGGTACTGATCAGGTACAGAGTGCGCCTCTAAAAGTCCGTTATCCGGATACTGCTCATCGCGCCCATGGCAATTATGGAGTGCAGTATCACCTTACTTTGCCTTTGGTTAACCGGACAGATGCTTCACAAACCGTAACCTTGGCGATTCAAACCCCGCTGAAACCCGACGAAGAAGAAGAAACTGACAGACTGCACTTTTTGAATCCTCCCGATTCCCAAGTCTTCTTTCGGGGTACCGTACAACTACGCTACACCGATGACCGGGGGTTAGCCCGCACCCGTTCGGTTCATCTGGTACAACATCGGGGTCAAGCTGGGGAGCCATTGTTAACCCTAAAAATGCCTCCCGGCGATCGCCGTTTGGTTGAGGTAGATTTTATCTATCCCGCAGATGCAACCCCACCCCAGGTGTTAACTATTCGGACTCTGCGATCGCCTTAAGAAGGCAGGGGGAGCTGGGGGAGATGGGGGAGATGGGGGAGATGGGGGAGATGAGGGAGCAAACAAATGACAAATGACAAATGACAAATGACAAATGACAAATGACAAATGACAATCTAAATTATTCCCACCTCCTTAGTTTAGCCATCTGGGAACTGCCAACAGGGAATCCGTTCAATATCGTGGCTACCGCAGTGATTACAGGCACTATTTAACGATGAGTCTACCCATTCATCACCGCAATGACGACAATGACAAAAAATATTGTTTTGATTAGCGATTTCGATTTTCTGACGCCATTGGTTCAACAGAGTATTATCTTGTTCGTTTTCGTTGCCAATTTCTGACATAGTATTTCTAAAATAAATGTAACTTTATCTTCCCCTACTTCCCCTGCTTCCCCTGCTCCCCCTGCTTCCCCTGCTCCCTCTGCTTCCCCTGCTTCCTCTGCTTCCCCTGCTCCCTCTGCTTCCCCTGCTCCCCCTGCTCCCCCTGCTCCCCCTGCTTCATCGTATCTACGAAGCTGCTTAAGTATTTTTGCCGTGCTGCACTAGGGCAAACCTCCCCGAAGAGGACGATACAATTGTTAGTGCCAATGCTTTCAGAACAATGGAAATTTACTGCACTCGTCCCACCTGTCCTCGCCCCCAAAACTTTTTTGCCGATCTCGATGACAAGGCGACACTGCAAACGGCACAACAGAAGTATTGTACAGCTTGTGGGATGCCCCTGATTTTAGTGGGTCGCTATCTTCCTACCAAGTTACTGGGTCAGGGCGGGTTTGGTACCGCATTTCTAGCCCGCGATCGCTATACGCCAACGATGCGTGATTGTGTCGTGAAGCAGTTCCAGCCGTCTGGTGATTTAAGCCCCCAACAACTTGCCATTGCCCAAGGTTTATTTGAACGGGAAGCGGAGGTATTAGAACAACTCGGTAATGATCATCCCCAAATTCCCAATCTTTATGCCTTTTTCCCTTTAAGTGTTAGTAATCTGCACCAATCGGGTAAAGAAGACCAGTTTTTCTACTTAGTCCAGGAATTTATTGATGGACAAGACTTGGAGGAGGAACTGCAAACCAAAGGGACATTCTCTGAAGCTGAAGTCCTAGAAGTGTTACGGGCAATGCTGAAGGTACTCCAGTTTGTCCATGATAATGGTTCAATCCATCGGGATATTAAGCCCTCTAATATCATGCGTCACCAGAATGGACGCTTGTACCTGTTGGATTTTGGTGCGGTTAAACAAGTCACCAAAGGCGCAGCAGGAACCCCCTCTGGCAAATCCACGGGAATTTATTCGATGGGATTTGCGCCACCCGAACAGATGTCAGGGGCGCAAGTTTACCCGTCAACGGATTTGTATGCGTTGGCGGTAACGTTGATTATGTTGCTGACGGGGAAAGAGCCAGAAGAGTTATATGATTCTTACAATAACTCCTGGAACTGGAGACCCTATACCCAAGTTAGTGATACGCTAGCAGACGTCTTAAACCGTATGCTTCTGTCAACCCCAAATAAACGCTTTCAATCGGCTCAAGAGGTGATGGACGCCCTGAAACCGCGTCGAACTCCCCCAGCACCACCACCTCCACCGCCTCCTGCTCCCAAACCCCAACCAGCCGTTCAACAACAACCTGTGGTTCAACCGCAACCTGTGGTTCAGCAACAACCCGCGATTCAGCGACCCAAATCCCGTTTTACCCTATCAGAAACGTTAATCAGCGCAGGGTTTACTGGCTTTGAAGGGGCGTTACTGTTTATTGCTCTGAAAAGTTTTTTGGGTATCTCTGGGATTAGTGTAGGATTAGTGGGAATGATTGTCGGGGGTTTAATTTATACACAATACCGCCGGATTATTGAAGGCAAAGACTTGCTAATTTTAGCTGGAATAACGCTGGTTCTATTGTTCATACCAGCATTACGGGTTGGGTTATCAATCCCTGGCGTCATCTTAACTGGAGCGTTTGTCGCTGCTGGTGCGATCGCCATCACTGCTCTATTTCGCTTGATTTACTTATTATTGTCTCGTTTCCTGTAAAGGCAAGGATGATGAAAGGCGCGATCGCGACTCAAAACCAGGTTCCCTTGAACGAAGTTAAGGATTCCGTAGCCAAGACTGATGAATCAGGGCGAGTTTTGCTTTTCAGTTATTGGTGAATAGCTGACCTGAGTCTCTAAACCCGCCCCTACAATTGATTTATAACTTATATATAACTGATAACTTATGACTTCTTTGGATATGAACAATGGAAATCCACTGCACTCGCCCCCATTGCCCTCGTCCCCAAAACTTCTTTGCTGAACTGGATCAGAAAGCCACGCTGCAAACAGCACAGCAGAGATATTGTACAGCTTGTGGAATACCACTTATTTTGGGGGGTCGTTATATTCCAACCCAGTTGCTAAATCAGGGGGGGTTTGGCACAACGTTTTTGGCACGCGATCGCCACACCCCAATGATGCGCTATTGTGTCGTCAAACAGTTTCAGCCTTCTGATCAATTAAATCCCTCCCAACTCGCTAAAGCTCAAGACTTATTTGAGCAAGAGGCAGAAGTTTTAGAAAAACTGGGTAATACTCATCCTCAAATTCCTAATCTCTATGCCTTTTTCCCCTTAAGTGTTGCCAAGTTATCCCAACCGGATACTCAAGATAAATTCTTTTATTTGGTACAGGAATTTATTGATGGGCAAGATTTAGAAGAAGAACTGAAAACCAAAGGAACATTCTCTGAACCTGAAGTTATAGAAATTCTCAGAGAAATGCTGGCAGTCCTCAAGTTTGTCCATGAGAATGGTTCAATCCATCGAGATATTAAACCCTCCAATATTATGCGTCACCGGAATGGACGGTTGTACCTGTTGGATTTTGGTGCAGTTAAGCAAGTCAGCAAAACAGCAGGGGAAAGATCGTCTATATCCTCAACGGGTATTTATTCTCCTGGATATGCTCCACCTGAACAGATGAGAGGGGGAGAAGTTAAAGCTTCCTCTGACTTGTATGCCTTAGCTGTGACAATAGTTGTCTTGTTGACAGGTAAAGATCTCAAAGATCTGCGCGATTCCCATACTAATTGTTGGCATTGGAAACAGTATATTCAAGTTAGCGATACTCTAGCAGATGTATTAGATAAGCTGCTCTTAGAAGCACCCGTTCAGCGTTTTCAATCGGCTCAAGAGGTGATAGATTTTATGAACTCGAAACCATTATCACCTCCGACTCAATCTTCACAACAACCCCATTCCCCAATTCCGCCGATTCCGCCAATTCCGCCGATTCCACCTCGTTCACTATCAGAAATTTTTGCGAAAGCGGCATTTGTCGGATTTGAAGGTGGATTACTTTTCATTGTTATAAATAGTTTACTGGGTATTTCAGGTATAAGTGTGGGAGTATTGGGTATGGTTGTTGGCGGTTTAGTTTATACACAATACAATCACCGGATTAAAAACAAAAATTTGCTAATTATTAGCGGAATTACTTTTGCTGTCTTGCTCATCCCTCTACTAGGGAGCGGCTGGTCTATCCTAGAAGTGGTCATTACTGGAGGGATTGCTGCTGCGAGTGCGATCGCGATAACGGCTCTATTTCGCTTGATATATTTGCTATTGTCGCGTTTGCTAGGAAGATCAGGGTATTCTTAGAACCTTATAAGAGGGCGGGTTTTGTTGATGAATTATTGGTGGATATCTGAATTTAGTCCCTAAACCCGCCCCTACAATTGACTGATTTATGCTCAAATTTCCCAACTTCCCCAGCTTCCCAGCTCCCTCTGCTCCCTACCTTCACAGATTTCCCCACTTAGCGTCCAGTATAGGTGACAAAGATATCCTTGTTTACGGTAACTGCTACAGGAGCATCTGGATCGTACACCGATGAGGTCGTATTGCCAAAGGGTAAATTTCCCTCTGAGTCACATCCGGGTAAGAAAACCTCATAGAAGGGTTCAGCGACTGAGGGGACTAGCCTGAGTTGAGTTCCCATCGCCGCCGCTAGACTGTTGGCTCGGTTTTGAGCATCTTCAACGGCTGATTGATAAGCGGCTTGGACTAGGGCTTGACAGTTATTCACCGCATATTCTACGTTAACTGTACTGATCAGAATCGCTTCAATCGGGCTGGCTGCATCCGTTGCTGTATTGACAATTTCCTCTAAGCGATCGCGGTTAGGATTGTCCACGGTGACCACAAGTTGCGCTCCTCCTTCTGTGGCGGTGGAGGGAAAAGGAAAAGGTAAAAAGCTACCACTGGGTTCAATAATTTCTAAGTCAATCGCTTGATCAGAAACGCCAATAGCTTGGAGTGCATCCAGAATGGGTTGCAACATCTCTAAGGTGACGTTCTCTTCTGAGGGTTCAAATTGAGACAAGACTCCCTCTGGCGGCGACGGATAGTTTCTGGCAAATTTAAACAGGAGACTAGCTCTATCAGCAGGTTGACTGGCTCGACCTTTGCCAATCACCCGAAACGTGGGTTCTTCGCTGGGTGGTGGATAAAATAACTGGCTGATTTGACGAGCATCGGGCGTTGAGTCGTTACTGATAGTCTCAGTCCTACCTGGATTAGGAATTAAACTTGTCGTGATAACAGCGACAACCAAAGATGACATAACTCTTTTTTTCATTTTGCCCGATTCTCCTGACCCCATGGCGAAATACAGTAGTTCAATTATCCAATAGCAAAATTATCCTAGCCCAGTTCCGCCCAAAAATGTACTACTTCCTTTATTGAAGCCAGCAAAAATTGTCAAAAAAAGCCACCACCCAATCAAAGATTATGGTGGTGGAGGGTATCATGAGGAAATTTTCTCTTGTCTTCCGGGTAGCCCGGTAAAATCTGAAATCAAATTAACTGTCATAAATTCGAGATTCCAGGGCTTCAGGATATTCTTGGCAATATTCCTCAAACGCTGTTTGGGGGAGTTTTTCTGCCCGTTGGTGTGCAGCTTCCGCTTGCAGTTCTTCCACAATATCCCAGGCGGCGGCACATTCTTTAGAGGTTGGTCCTTTTTGGGCGCAGACAGCCCGTGCTTCTTCTACCGCTTTGCGGATTTCGTCTTCAAGAAGTACGCTCTTGGGTTTATCGAGAAAGTCTCCTTTAGCCAGAATATCGGTAATAGAGATAATACCCAGGAGTTTGTCCTTGATCACTGGAGCGCGGCGAATGCCTGTATTGGCAAACAATCGCGCTACGTACTCTACACCGAGGTCAGGATTGACCACGATGCAGGGCTTATTCATAATTTCATAAACCCGGACTTTTTTGGGATCTTTGCCATAGGCAATCACTTTATAAACAATATCCGTTTCCGTGACGATGCCATAAGCATCTTGGTCATGGCGGCGATCTACAATTAAAGCCCGTAGACCCATATCGTTCATCAAATCCACAGCATCAGCTACGGTGGCTGAACCGCGAATGGTGACCACATCAGTGGTCATGATGTCTTGAGCCTTCATCATCATGTCAGTTTCTCCTGGACGTTGATCTGCCTTTATGATGCGACAGGGAAGTCGGATCAGTCCTCAGACAATGCTTACGTTGGAAGCTGATTCTTCCAAGCCCCGAACTCTGAGAGATTAGGGTCATTGACCTGTAGGGACTTCTATCGTGGAGCATTTTTGATTAAGGTTGTCTCTTGTTGCTCTACCTGGAGAGTCCCACGGACTTTACCGTCATTTTAGCGCGATTTAAGTATTATTGCTTATCTAGAGACTCGACTCATGCCCTATAGATTTGATGGGTGAGACGATAGGGGGATCTCTGAAATCCTGATGTTTTGGTCTACCCCCGACAATGCCCAGGGAGTAGACACGATTTGCACGAGACAGGGCGACCCGATCAAATTGAGTGGACTAGTGTTGTTAATTGGTGCAGGCGGGTCGCCCCTACACAAAAACCCGTACCGTTAGCATTAATTAACAATTACATATTCCCTAAACTTAGGACGAAAGCGAACCAAACAACGCTGGTAAAAACTGTTTAGGGTCGATATCTTAATTCCCAGCTCGTTAGAAATTTCTTTCCAGGAGTAGCCAGCCATCACCTTGAGAGCTAAAAACTTAAAATTAGCGACAGGCTGATTCACAATATGAGTACTTTGGAAAATTCCTTCTGGATCTTCCTGCAAAACATCAATAACTTCTTGTAAAATCGAAGGGGTTGATGAATGAGGAAGTTGTAGGGACGTTTTTTGTTCCAGTTGTTCCAGCGTTAATCGGGTCACTTGACGCTGATATGTCCGCTGAAACCCCTTGGGCATCACTTCACGACTGGCTGCGATAAAAAACCGCTTCGCGAATAGAAAGTTGACCCAGGATAAGACATCATACTGAGGATTATACCTATCAATGTTTTCGCAGATGTAACAGAATAGTTTTTGCTGGGCTTCGGCATAAATATCGTCATAGAAGCCTCTAAATTTACCTTTATGCGGACGGCAAAGCCTACCCGATTGTAAAATTTCTTTGATCAATTTAGCTAGAGCCAGTTGTCTGTTTTGGCTTTTCGTCGGAGATTGCTGGGCGGTGAGAGCCAGTTGTTTTAGGCGGGCGTTGAGTTCGTTCATGGGTGGGGTGTCGTTATACTGGAAACAAGGTTGTTTAATAGCTTGCTGACAGTATCGAACGCCCTTTAGATGACTTCAATGGGAAAAAGTCGGATGGTTCGCTGAGGCTTGTATCAGGTTTTATCAGTTCTGGGGTAAGTGACATCAGGAAAAGTCTGTTATTTGTTATTTGTTATTCGTCATTCGTCATACTCGCTTCGCGAGAAGCAAGCTACGTCATTTGTGGAAGAGTGCTTGCACTTCATTGGGGCGGGTTTAGTGACATCCGGGTGAAAACGAAACGTTAAGGGTAAAACCATGGGTGTCAACTTAAGCCACATTACCCACGATAGGATACTGGGTGTGGGGTATGGGGTGTGGGGTGTGGGGGAAAGCGAGCAATTTTGGGGAGCTATGTATTAAACGGAACCTGTTTGAAAAAAACATTGTGGAT
>NZ_JAVKEA010000083.1:0-31394 GCF_040221695.1 Coleofasciculus sp. E2-BRE-01
GTCAGACAAAGACTGAAAGAATGGTATCAAGATAGTAAAGGAAAGAAAGGAGAAAAGCGAAGAGAGTTAGATGTCAGCCAATGCTTTGCACCTTTACTCAAGTGGATTCTCAGTTTATGGAAGTCTGAAGACAAGTGTCTAGCCTTGGCAATAGATGCAACTAATATTGGTCAGAATTTTACTGTTCTTTCCCTTCATGTTCTTTATCAAGGTTGTGGCATTCCCGTAGCATGGAAAATTGTTAAAGGTACAGAAAAAGGTTCTTGGAAACCTCATTGGCTTCATATTTTTCACTATGTCAAGGATGTAGTTCCCAACTATTGGCAAGTAATCGTATTAGCGGATAGGGGACTATATGCTGACTGGCTATTTGAGACAATTTGTTCCTTAAATTGGCATCCTTTTTTAAGAATTAATCACCAAGGACACTATCAACTTAGATGTGATCCGGAATGGAGATGTTTAGATACAGTTGCCCCAAAAACAGGAACACAGTGGTCAGGTTATGTTACTTGTTTCAAGAACCATTCTCTTGAATGTACTTTATTAGCACGTTGGGATGAAGGATATAAAGAACCCTGGTTGATTGTTACCGACTTAGAACCAACACAAGCTCAAAGCTTTTGGTATGGTTTACGTTCTTGGATTGAATCAAGTTATCGAGATATAAAAAGTGATGGATGGCAGTGGCATAAAACTCGTTTAAGAGAACCAGATCGAGCCGAAAGAATTTGGTTAGCTATGGCAATAGCAACACTTTGGGCAGTAACTTTAGGGAGTGAAAAACAGCAACATCTATCAAAACAGTTCAACGATAAAACTAAGCCGAATTCTCGGATAAATTCCAAATCAGCTTCGAGAAGAAAAGAAAGGAATATCTCTTGTTTTTTACAAGGATTAATTAACATTATTGCCGATTTAATTTGTGGCAAAGGTATTTCCTTGAATGGTTTATTTCCACGACAATCTTTTTCCCTAAATACGTCTTGAACTATACAATTCTTCTCTTCCTGGTCTACTTTCCTTCCTTGTCCTCCTTGTCTTGTCCCCACCCTAAAGTAAAAAACCTACACCTGTCAGCAACCCCTCTCCCACCGGGGGAGAGGGGAGTTCTTTTTGCATTCCCAAAAATCACTCAATAGGATTATGAATGCGATCGCACTCTTCCAGCAACCCGTCACCTCAACCCAACACCCAATCTTGTCATTGGAGAACACAGCGAAGCGAAGTGAAGAATCTCTCTAATGTTGAGACTCATGAATCCGAATATAAATGCGATCGCACTCTTCCAGCAACCCGCCACCTCAACCCAACACCCAATCTTGTCATTGGAGAACATAGCGAAGCGAAGTGAAGAATCTCTCTAATGTTGAGACTTATGAATCCGAGTATGAATGCGATCGCACTCTTCTAGCAACCCGTCACCTCAACCCAACACCCAATCCTGTCATTGGAGAACATAGCGAAGCGAAGTGAAGAATCTCTCTAATGTTGAGACTCATGAATCCGAGTATGAATGCGATCGCACTCCTCCAGCAACCCCCCACCTCCACCCAACACCCAATCTTGTCATTGGAGAACACAGCGAAGCGGAGTGAAGAATCTCTCTAACTGTTGAGGCTAATCCTATCACTAAGATAATGTACAAATGACAAATGACAAATGACAAATGACAAATGACAATCACTGATTCCGCAGCGACTCTAATTCCTCTGGCGTGAACGGATTCTCCCCATCTTTTAACGCCTCAATCCAGCCTTGACGTTGGACTTTCATTTTCTCTAAATAGTCTATGTAGTCTTGGCGTTCCGCTAAAATATCCTCCCGTAAATCAAATTGACTTTGAGGTTGGGATTTTTCTTGCTCGATATTAATCCAATCGATATATGCCTGAAAATCTTCAATCGCTCCCTGAATATCACCTGTCAACGCCCTAGCTAAACCTCGCCTATCTTGATAGAAACCACGGTCATTTTCTTGGGCAACTTCTACCGCTTTTTCACAGGCAATTATGATATCTTGAGCCTCACCATTGATACTACCAATCCAGCAGATTTGTTTCCAAGCTTGGGCAGGAATTTCCACCGTGGGATCGAGGGTTTTGGCTTGGCTGTAAGCGGCTAATGCTTCGGTAATTTGACCATCATCAGCCAGACGCTGACCCCGTTCAACTAATAGAGATGCTGCTTTTGTTTCTGGCTTAACGTCTAAGCTGGGGTCAAGTTCTCTGGCACGATTAAACGCAGTAACCGCTTCATCAAGCTTGCCCTCGTATGCCGCATTTTCTCCCTGAGAGACTAAATTAGAAGCGGCGATTCCTCTGGCTCGAATTTCTGGATTAAACTTTAAGCTGGGGTCAAGTTCTCTGGCACGATTAAACGCTGTTACCGCTTCATCAATATTGCCCTCTCGTGCTGCTGACTCTCCCTGATTAACTAAAGCAGAAGCGGCGATTACTCTGGCTTGGGTTTCTGGATTAAAGGTTAAGCTGGGGTCAAGTTCTCTGGCACGATTGAAGGCTGTAACCGCATCTTCAATATTGCCCTCTCGTGCCGCCTTTTCTCCCTGTGTAACTAACGCTGAGGCTTCCGCTAATTGCTCGGCTTTTTGTTGAGGATTGAGGTTAAAATTGGGATTCCAGGCTAAGGCTTTGCGGAAGAGTTCCACGGCTGGCTGAATATTCCCATTCCTGGCTTGGGTTTCACCCTGGTAAAGCCAAAATTGGGCGGCGGCGGTTTTGTTGTCGGGGGTTTGGCAAACCGTTAATTTTTCTAAGTCTTGGGGATTAAATATCAGATGTTGATTCAACCAGTCACAACCTCGTGCTAACAGGGAGTCTAACCCATCAGCCCGCCACACCCGGGCGGTATTATCCCAAGAGGCAGTGACAATCCGCTCTCCATCGGGGCTAAAGTTGGCGCTGTAGACATAACTCTGATGCCCCTTGAGTTCGGTGAGTAGGTTCCCCTTTCTATCCCACACCCGGGCGGTTTTATCCCAAGAGGCAGTGACTATCCGCTCTCCATCGGGGCTAAAGTTGGCGCTTAAGACATGACTCTGATGCCCGGTAAGCTGAACTCGCTCCTGAATATTATCTTGAATCGTTTGCAACGCCAGCAGTGGGCTAGTGGCGGGATAGTCTTTCAGGGGACGATTTTTAACGATTGTCTGTAACTCTTGTCCCGCTGCCATGGCAGAAATTAGCGCATTGAACCGTTGATACTCAAATTCTTTGATAGCATTTGTCCCCTCTCGTTCCAGTCTCGTTCCCTCCTGGGCTTCTTTCTGAGCAATTTGCGCGGCTTCCTGGGCGGCTTTAGCGGCTTGCAGGGCAGTTTCTGCCAATTGCACTTGTTCCTGTAATTGGGCTTGTTCCCGTCGTGCCGTTTCTACAGTCTTCCGGGCAGTTTCGGCGGCTTGATTGGCGGCTTCATATTGCTGCTGTGCCTGGTTTACCTTTGCCTGGGCGGTTTTCAGGTTTTGATTCGCGGCTTGCATTTGTCGCTGTGCCTGTTGCACCTGTTTCTGTGCGGCTTGGCGTTTGGCTTCTGCCTGTTTCTGTTTGGTTTCGGCGGCTTGGGTTTTGGTTTGAGCCTTTTCTAACTGGGTTTGAACGGTTCCTAACTGTGTCTGGGCTTGTTTAACTTGTGTCTCTGCCTGATTTGCTTTCGTTTCGGCTTGTTTACTTTTGGCTTCGGCTTGCTCAATCTTGTTTTCAGCGGCGCTAACTTCAGACTTCGCATCCCCCACGGTTTTGGTTGCCCATCCGCCCAGAGATACGACAATCACCCCCGCCATGACTCCAGTTAAGGCTAATCCCGCCAAGGCGCGGCGCACCTGGCGATTGAGTCGCACTCTCGCTTGTTCGGTGCGTTCTAATTCTGCCTGGGTTAACTGACGCTGTGCCTCTGCTTGGAGGCGCTGTTTCCGTTCCTTCTCCAATTCAGCAATTAATTCTTGTAATCGCGGTTCCTGCTGCTGGCGAATAAACGCGGCTAAGTAATCATGAACTAATTGATATCGCTGTTCGGGATTTTCGGGTAATAGTAAGACTAAGCCCGATTTAACGAATATCTGTAAGACTAAATCTAGTTGTTGGGCTTCTGGAATCCAATCTGCCGCTAAGGATGAATCCCCCCTAACCCCCCTTTGAAAGGGGGGAACATCTTCTGGCTTCCCCCTTTCAAAGGGGGACGGGAGGGGGATTTCCAAACCCTGACTCTGACCCACAGAAAGATATTGTTGCAAATCCCGCTCAATTTCCGCCCGTGTCTTCAGCGGGCGAGTTCCCTTTTCATCCGTCAATAAATACAGCACCAATTCCGCCGCCTGTCGATTCTCTTCCCCACAATCTGCCACGACTTCATCTAAATAGCGCTGCACTAACACTTCCTTCGCCTGTTCCCCATACTGGCGATATTCAGCTAATCGGGTAATCTTCTCGGTTTGCAGTTGCGCCCCCACCACCTGCAACTCAATCGGGCGCACTTCTCCCACATCCCCCGCTAAATCCTGCACCAATGCCTCAATTAACGCCGTCTCTAGATGAAAACTCGACCGTTCCGTCAGCCGTTGAATGATTGATTGAGTATCAGCGGCGGAAAAGTTCCCTAACCGATAGAGGATATTGCGACTGAGAATATCATTACCAATCACTTTCATACTCTCCAGGTAATTGCACTCTAATAAATAGTGCAAATAATCCTCCCGCAGGGAGAGAACCACCTTGACGGGGGAAATCTTCAGACATTGCCCGATAAACTCAAAAAAGCGCCGCCGTGCCCTGGCGTCGGGATAGACAAAGAAAAATTCTTCAAACTGGTCAAAAATCAGCACCGTCCGCAGATTCAACCGTTCTGTTTGCCCCAGTAGAGACGTTGCATGCAACGTCTCTACACCATCGGGTAATGGGTTCACCCCATTGTCAGCCAACGCCTTTGCCAATACCTGTGCCAATTCCTCTTGCCAATGGGAATACACCCGCATCGTCACCGATAACGTATCTGACGTACCCATCACCTTCTGCTTCAACGCTGGCACCAATCCCCCCTGCACCAGGGAACTTTTGCCCACACCAGATTGCCCATGAATCACAATTAATTTACAATCATTCCGCCCAATCCGCTCAATTAACCGTTCCACATCCAACTGACGCCCCGATGCGGCAATTTCGGGGGCAATCATCTCCCCAACTCCTGGCTGAGAATAGGCTGGACTTCCCGCCGTCGGTGCTAGCTTTGCCTCCCGTTGCGGCTGTATCCACGCTGCGCCGACAAATGCCCGTAAGCCATACTGCTGTTCGATGGATTGTCGCCTCAGCTTAATCTCAAAAGCCTGAACATAGCGCCGTTGCTGAAAATACCCCTGCTGCAACTGACTGAGAATCTCCAGATACAGGGCGGTGTCATACTCCGGACTCCCTACAGTTTGGGCGCGTTCTAAGTTCTCAATCGCCGCTTGAGGTTGATTTAGCCCAGAATACGCCTGCGCCACTGTGAACCGATACTGACTCTCGGCGTATGCCATCTGCCACGGTTTGTCCGTTTCTGTCGAACTTGCCGCTAAACAGTCCAACGCCTGCTGCGCCAAGTCCTGCGCCTTGTGCCAGTTGGCTTCTGCCAGGGCGACTTGGGCTAATACGCCATAGTCTGCGGCTAGTTTACTTGACAGATTTGCTTGTTTGTGGTAAAAAATCGCTTGTTCTGCCCAGCGTTGTAATTCCTGCCACTCCCCCAACCGCCGCAGAATTTGCCCTAAACTGGATAGGGAATTGGCGACTAAATCGGGACGTTGTGCCGCCTCAAAAACAGCCAAACATTGCTGTACATACTGCCGCGCCGCTTGCCAATCGGGATGCTGAATCTCATCAATAGACGCGGCTTTCAAGGAATAGCCGATCGCTAATTCTTGCAACAGTTTTCCCTGGCGTTCTACCTGATTACAATCTTGCCAAAGGGCAGCACTATTTTGATAATGAATTAACGCTTGGTCTAAATTGCGGTGACTGGGATGACCCGCCTGAATCACCCCCCGTAAGGTTTCCACCGTCGCCGCTAATTCCGGATTCCCTTGATAATCCGCCCCTGGCAAATCCTGCGTCGCCTGGTGAATTTCCCGACAGTGGTCTAGGGTGAGGTGTAAACACCCCGCAAAAAAGTTATCGACATTTTCCCGTAAAACGGCAATTAATTCATCCTTCGGCATCAAAAAATGGGACGTAATTCCCCAACTTTGAAAATCGGGGGCATACGTCAAGAAATCCTTGAATCCTTGGTCATTCACCCACAGCACCAAGGGAAAGGAAAAATGCTTACGAAACTCCTCCCGCACCTGATTGGTAGCACTCAAAAGCTGGCGGCTATTCTCCACCGCCTCCAACCCCAACACCATCGCCGCGTCAGGTGTCTCATCGCCTAATTCTGCCTGGATGCGAGCATAGAGGGTGCGTTCTGATGCTTTAATGTCTACCACCCGTATCTGTACGGAGGTTAACGCCTGTAGCTGTTGGATGAGGCGCGATCGCAGCCGGATATAGTTACATCGGGCGAAATAGATGCGAAATTGCCCCAGAGACATCTCGATTGACCAGGCGAGTTCGTCGAGTTCGGTCTGGTTGTGGGTGATAATATCGTCGGGGGGGTGGTGGTGAGCCATGGTGAGGGCGTTGGGCAATAGGCGAGGGATAGAGGAGCTGGGGGAGCTGGGGGAGCTGGGGAAGCTGGGGGAGCTGGGGAAGCTGGGGAAGCTGGGGGAGCTGGGGAAGCTGGGGGAGCTGGGGAAGCTGGGGGAGTTGGGGAAGAAGAAATTATATTTAGAGCTTATCCGAGTAGTATTGGCAGGGAATGGGGGAATTGTATTTTTTTAACGCAGAGGTTCGCAGAGGGGGGCGCAGAGGTTCGCAGAGGAATATTGAGGGGTTTTTTTGGTGTTAGGCTTAAGGCGGGTTTTGAACAAATAGTAGCATCAATGGTTAGGGTCGGGGCGGGTTTAGTCGCGTCTAGGTAAAAAAGAAATGATAATGGTGAAACCCGCCCCTACAAACCTGGTTTACTCGAATTAAAAAAGAAGAGTTCGGGAGTTTTCTCACGAATCCGGTTAAGATTAGCACAAGCGCCACATCTACATATTTTAAGGGTACGGCATTGCCCATTGATGTCAACTTAAGCTTAACCCCTCACCCCCAGCCCCTCTCCCAAGCTTGGGAGAGGGGAGCAAGAGGGGAGCAAGAGAATCCAGTTCCCCTTCTCCCCACGGTGGGAGAAGGGGTTAGGGGATGAGGGAGAAAATGTCGAGAAGTAGATGGACACAGATTAAAACCTTGCCAGCATTGGTTTTCTACCTTAAGTTGACACGGATGGGCAATGCCGTGCCCCTACAAAATTTCCAAATGACAAATGACAAATGACAAATAACTAATCCTGCATCTCCTTCGCTTCTGCTAAAAGCGGATTGATGTCAAACCAGGATTCCTGATTCTGCCGATATTCAAACACTAAGCGACTATTAATCAACTTCTCATATCCATCAATCCCACTCACTTTTTTCCGTTGTCGCACCTGACGCAATAATTCCCAATCGGAATCTGATATCACCATCGCCATTTCATTGCGCCGGGAACGAATCACGGCTTCTAGGGTTTCCCGCAATAGGGGTAGTTGTTTATTCTTGCGAATCCAGGCATTCAAGATACTCAATATATCCCGAACGTGTCCCCCACTAATCGCACAAAGGCGATCGAGGGTTTCTGCATTCTCGAAGAGTTCGGGAATTTTTTCTAGGCGTTCTGATTCATTCAGGTTGGGAAACGCCCGGACTAAGATCATCTGGCGTAATTGCTGCATTCCCCTCTCACTAATCGCGCCATCAGGATGTTTCACCGACACCATGGGTAAGACTTTCGGTTCATCAGTAAATCGTTGGGTGAGATTGCCATATTCTTTAGAAAACTTCAACCCCAAAGGCATGGTATAAACAACGTGACAGTTGAGTCGATTTAAACAATCGCCTTGGTCAACAAACAAATATTCCGGTTGCGGACGCCCCCAATCCTTGGGGCGACTATCCAGGCGGTCAAGGTTATCCACAATCACCACCAGTCCATTTTTACCGATCGCTTTTAGGGATGCGATCGCAGGTTCCAGCAATTCCTGATTAATCGCATCCACGAGTTGATTTTTCTGGGGTCCCAAATACCGATTCAACCGTTCTCGCAGTCTCGCATCGCTTTTGGTGCGGGTGGTAATCTCACCAATGCCAAAATAAAGGGAAAACTTGTCCTTGTCTGAGGTCATCCCCACATCTCCCAGAGAGTCCCCCAGTAGCTTCAGTCCGGGAATCTTCAACTTTATCCCTGTCACCTCAGAGTTTAACACCTCCAATGCCCCAGCCAGAAACTCTTTCAGCCTCCTGGGTTCAACCAGGGATATATCCTGTAAACTTTGACTAACCTGGCGTGCGATCGCCAGTAGCACTTCACCAATGTCTACATCCGCCATTTCTAAGTCTTCCGAGGACTCAAAATAGACCAAATGGAACCCCTCTTGTTCCAGTTCCAACTTGAGTCGCAGTAACTCGGTAGACTTCCCACAACCAATATGTCCGGTAAACAGGGAACAGGTGGGACTATCGGGGGAGAAGAAGCTAATATTATCCTTAAGCTCCTCAATAATCTGACCGCCACGTACTTCCGAGAAATCAATATACAGCTTCTGATCCTCTGGATCTTGAGCAAACAGAGGCTTCCCCGGATCAGTCGCCCGATAAAAATGGCGTATGAATTCGATGGTCATCGTTTTTAGCCCCAGTCAAGTCAGGTCAGCAAGGGTTGACCCTGAGCGACTTGTACCGAGCGAAGTCGAGGTAAGCCGAAGGGTCGTCAATGATAGTATAAGAGGTTGGGCGCGATCGCTTTTGCGTTTGAACATAAAGCCGTAACAGTAGCGATGAATTCTCGTTCTTGTTACAAATCTTTACTTAATAACTCAGGGTTTATCGCCCATTTTTACAGACAAAATCTAAAATTTTGATTAAAATCTTGGTGTGGCTAAAGAATATTTTTAGAATTTGGTAAATTTTATGATACTTGCAGAAAAAATACAACGACAAAATTTCAGCCGCAGCTCATCTCATTTAGCCCTAGTGTTTGCCCAAACTATGCAAACTGGACAAATTAGCTTCTCGCAGTGGTATGAGTTAATGACGGCACCGTTAGAAGATACATTGAGTCCTGAGGCTGAGGATGCGATTACCCGTTTAATTTATGGAGTACGTCACGGCTTGATTAAAGTAATTTAGGGGTTGCTGAATAAGTTTTCTGGTGAGGGTAGGCAATAGGCAATAGGCAACACCTCGGCTTACCTCGACTTCGCTCGGTAACACGCTCGGTGTGTAACAGGCAATAGTTTCACCCCCTGTCTTAGGGCTAATTCTGCTTACGCATCCTCTAAAAATTCCAGGATTTCGATGATAACGACGAAAAGAAGATGATATACCTGTAGAGATGTGCCATGGCGTGTCTGTCAAAACGGCAAGTCTTCCTCCTCTGGCTCAGTAATCGAGAGTCGCCAAGTCGTTTTATTCTCTTCTTCTACGGGCAATTCTTCCATTACCTCCCCTAACTTTTGTTGTAGGGATTTCGTCAATTGTACTGATATATCTAACTCAATCCCTAGTTTTTTTGTCACTTCTGCTAATTGATGAAACGCAACTTTTTTGCTGGTGCGATTTTGACTGGATAAGCGAAATCCATGGACTTTTTTGACATTTTGCGCTTGCATCGCCGCTTTCAGCCGTTCCTTAATTTGCTGAATTTCCGTATCCAGTTGTTTCCAGCGATGTTCGATTTGTCGATAGCGTAAGGTTAGGGCTTCAATATCCTCTGTGGCGGGGTCAGGTTGTGCTAGGTCTAATAAATGATGGTGAACGTGAGCCACATAGACGACATCCTTAGCCGCGTAATCCAGTTGGCGAGGTGAGAGGGGGCGCTTCCTCCAGTCGCCTGTTTGTTCGGTTTTATCCACTTGGGGACATATCCCAAAATATTCGGTTAGGGTTTTCAGTTGATAATTGGGGACAGGGAGGCGATAGTAGGGAATGGTTTTTGCTAGTTCTAGGGTACAGGTGACATTTTTTGCCTTGCGTTTACCCAAAAATTTCCGGTCATAACTAGCGTTGTGAAAGACTTTCTCGATTGCCGGATTGTACATTACTTTAGCAATAAACTCATCGGCGAGTTCTGGCTGATATAGCACATCGAGAATCCAGACAGACTCAGCTGTGAGGTCATTCCCATCCGCCAAGACTTGAATTAACGACAATTGCGGCGTATCGGTTTTATAGTCAGCGACTTCCGTATCTAACCATAGGATAGAGGCTTGAGTGCAGCTTGCGATCGCGCTTTCAATATCTTCGGCTTGCGTAAGGTATGGCATGAGTCAATCGAGCAGCTATCTCATCCTACAGTAATACACCTTACGTGATCAGAAATCCTGGTTTATCCATTTTCATCCATTCCGCACGTCAGTACAGGGCGCACGTCTGTGCGCCCCTACTCCGATTCTCTAATCCCTAATCCTCAACTTTTCCCCGCGAATGGAATAATCCAACAACTCCATCGGATGCATCAAGCATATCTCTTTCTCCTGCAAGTTCAAATGCTTCTTAATTTGCAGTGAACATCCCGGATTCGATGACGCAATTAACTCCGCCCCCGTATTCAACAGATTCTCAACCTTTTGCTGTCCCAACTCATCCGCTATTTCCGGTTGCAGCATATTATAAACCCCCGCACTACCACAACATAGCGCCGCATCAATGGGTTCGCGTAATGTTACCCCCGGAATTTTCCGCAATAACTGACGCGGTTGTACGGAAATCTTTTGCCCATGTAACAAATGACAAGCATCCTGATACACCATTGTCAAAGGCTTATCGGTCAAGGGTGACAATTTAGCCGTCAATCCTACCTCCGCCAAAAATTGCTGCACGTCTCTCACTTTCTCCGCAAACTCTTGCGCCTTCTGGCGATACACCGGATCATCGTCTAATATATGCCCATATTCCTTCAACGTATGACCACAGCCTGCGGCATTAATAATCACATAATCAACATCCGTTCCCTCAAAACTATCAATCATTTGTCGCGCTAATGCTTGGGCTTGTTCCGTTTGTCCCTGATGTTCGGGTAATGCAGCACAACACCCTTGACTTTTGGGAATCACCACTTCACAACCATTCGCCGTTAATACTCGCACCGTTGCTTCATTAACTGGCGAGAAAAATAGCCGCTGTACACATCCCAAAATCACACCCACTCGATACCGCTTTTCCCCTTGCGCCGGAATTACATCGGGGAAGTTATTTTGGAAAGACTGTAAGGTAATTTGCGGTAAAATTGAATCCATTGCCGCTAAACGGGGGACTATTTGCTTGAGTAATCCTGTAGACCGAACTAGCTTTTGTAATCCTAATTTTTGATACAGATAAAGTGGCGCAAGGAAGGGGCGCAGGCGTCCCGGATAAGGAAACAGATTAAAGATTAACGCTCTAACGATGCGATCGGCTAAACTCCGAGGCTGATTTCGTTCAACCTGATGACGTGTGGCGGAAATTAACTTATCATATTGTACTCCAGAGGGACAGGTCGTCACACAAGCCAAACAGCCTAAGCAGGAATCAAAATGTTGTGTCGTCGCCTCGGCTAATGGTGCTTCACCTTTGTTAATCGCATCCATTAAATAAATCCGTCCCCTAGGCGAATCCATTTCCTTACCAATCACTCGGTAACTGGGACAGGTGGCGAGGCAAAACCCACAATGAACACAAGTATCGATTAAGTCTTGTTTGGGCGGATTTTTAGGGTCAAAACCAGGAGATTGAAAATCATTTGGTTCCGTTTCTAATGGTGTTGTTGCTGCGCTTTCTTTGACCGAATCGGGTGTAGGAAATTTAAAATCCGTTTGCATATTTTGTCGTTTTAGGTAGATGTACAGGAATCAATAAATTGTGAGTCTGTAGGGGTTGGTTTGGGGCGGGTTTAGTCACTTATGGGTGCAAAAGAAAAGATAATAGTGAAACCCGCCCCTACATTCGGACAAAACAGGTTTACTATAAGGTTGTAAAGGTCAGATATGCTTCTGTGACTTCTGTCTTCAAATATCTCCGACAAATCGATTAGGACTTAAAAGGGTTTTCGGATCAAACTTCTGTTTGATTTGACGCATAATATCTAAAGCGTTGCCACTGTATCCCCAAACATCAAGCTGCTGTTTCACACTAATTGGAGCCTCTAATACTGTCAAAAAACCGCTGTGAGATTGGCAATGTTCTCGCATCTTTAAAATTGTCTCCGGTGTCACCGTTTCCGGATTAAGTCGCACTTTTCCTAAGCCACTTCCTGCATGAATTAACCCTAATCCCGTTCCAGAGGTGAGAGTATCAAGTACAGTTAACATCATAACTGCCGCCGTTGGTACTATCCCTATTTTGCAAGTAATTGAGGTGGATTGGGGCATTCCCCAGATTTGTTCTGGTAATGATTGCCATAGAGTCACTTCATCGCTATCCTGATAAAGTGTGCCTTGGAGTCCCAACTGTTGCCCCACATCTAGCAACCGGGATGACTGCTCCTGTACACTTTTGGTGACACTTTGGAAGCGTACCATTAAGCCCATCCCTTGACCGAGATCTAATTGTTTTACCAATCCAGAGGAGAGTAATTCGGCGGCTGTAGGGGTTAGGGCGGAAGCGAGTAAGGTTTGGGTTGTTGATGCGATCGCGTCAGCGTCTCCGGTGAGTACCACTGTCCCCGATGCTTCCTGTACCGGATACAAGCGAAATGTCACCTCGGTCAAAATTCCCAAGGTTCCATACGCCCCCGTCAACAGTTTCATCAAGTCATAACCCGCCACATTTTTCACCACTCGTCCCCCGGCTTTGGCAAGTTGTCCATCACTGCGGACAAAGGAAACCCCCAATAGCATATCCCGAACCCCACCATAGCGTTGTCGCCATGAGCCACTATCCGCCGTTGAAATAATTCCACCCAGGGTGGCTGCTTCCGGGTAGGCGGGTTCTAAAGGCAGAAATTGATGGGTTTTCAGCAGTATTGGCTGTAAATCTGCCAATTTCACACCCGCTTGCGCCGTTACTGTCAAGTCACCCACCGCATGATCAATCACCTGATTCAGGTTTTGGGTACTAATCACCACGTCAACGGGTTTACCCACACCCGCCCAGGCTAATTTACTCCCATTCCCACTGGGGAGAACTTGCCAGTTATGGGTATTGGCAGACTCCATTACTTGACAAAGCTGTTGAATTGTGGTTGGACAAACAAGCGTACTGGTAATCGTGTCTACGCCATACGCTCTCTTGAGTCGCTCTTGCCATAGCGGAGGTAAAGTATTCCCCTGGTAGAGGTTAGAGTCACCCACAATCGGGGTTAGAGTTTGTGCGATCGCATTCATTGGATCGTCCTTCGTCCTTCGTCATTCGTCATTTGTTGATTGTTCATGGTTCATTGTTGATTGCAAATCATCTTCCCCATCTCCCTCATCTTCCCCATCTCCCCCATCTTCTCAATAACGAGGTCGTACCTGATAATGGCGGTAACGTCGATAATCCCGCAAAATCTGGTCATGATCGAAACATAGATTCGTGGGAATCTCCCATAGATGAAAAATCTGCAAATTCTTAGCATCATCAGCGGCTTGGGGTTCCCCTGTCCCCGTGGCTAGAAATACAATACTCAGGGTATGCTTACGCGGATCGCGGTCAGGTGCCGAATAGACGTGAAACTGCTCAATTAACTCCACCTGTAAGCCAATTTCTTCCTTCGCTTCGCGAACCGCTGCTGTTTCCACCGATTCCCCGTAATCGACAAAGCCGCCAGGAATTGCCCAACCGAGGGGGGGATTTTTGCGTTCGATCAGAATAATCGGTCGCGAGGGTCGATCTATGAGTTCAACAATAATATCGACTGTGGGAACTGGATTTCGGTAAGTCACAAGCTAAGTTCAGGTAACGGGTAGGGAGCAGCGTGGGTTCGTTGTTTTCAGAATACCTCTATCGGCAGAGTTAAATCTACCACGATGGCTCTTTTTTAACGTCTCCCTAGCGTGCTAATGTCGATAGGACTTGCTTTGCTGTACTATGGTCTATCCTCTATGCAGATTCCTAGATCGAGTGGTGTTTTGCTGCATCCCACTTGCTTTCCCAGTCCTTATGGAATTGGTGACTTAGGCTCACCAGCGTATCAATTTATTGATTTTTTGGCGGCTAGCGATCAGCGATTTTGGCAGATCTTGCCCGTCGGACCCACGGGGTTCGGCAACTCGCCGTATATGTCTTACTCCGCCATGGCGGGAAACCCGATGTTGATTAGCCCAGAACAACTGAAAATGAAGGGGCTACTCACGGATGAAGATCTCGCCCATCTAGCGGAGTTTCCCCCGGATGCTATCGATTTTGACCGAGCCTTTCCCCTGAAAAAATCGCTCCTGCTCAAAGCCTGCGATCGCTTTAAGCGGGAAGCGTCATCTGAACAACAGGAGGAATTTGATGAATTTTGTCAGCGTCACGCCTACTGGCTCGATGATTATGCCTTATTTATGGCACTCCACAACACCTTTGAGGATGCCAGTTGGCATTTATGGGAGCCAGACATTGCTAAAGCCGAACCGCAAGCGGTGAAGGAGTGGCGAGAACGGTTACGCGATCGCATTTATGAGCAAAAGTACTTCCAGTTTGAGTTTTTCCGCCAGTGGTCGTGGTTGAAGCAGTATGCCAATGACCGCAATATCCAGATTATTGGCGATATCCCGATTTATGTTGCCCATAATAGCGCTGATGTTTGGTCAAACCGCGAACTGTTTGCCATCGATGAGGAAACTGGCGAAGCCTCTCTAATGGCAGGTGTTCCCCCCGACTATTTCAGTGAAACGGGTCAACTTTGGGGGAACCCCATTTACGACTGGGAACGCATGGAAAAGAATAACTATCACTGGTGGATCATGCGCCTGAAGATGATGTTCGAGTACGTCGATGTGCTGCGAATCGATCATTTTCGCGGCTTTGAGGCGTATTGGGAGGTTGACCAAGGTGAAGACACTGCCATGAATGGGCGCTGGGTCAAAGGACCTGGAGCCAAATTTTTCAAAGTCCTCAAGCGGGAATTAGAAGGACTACCGATTATCGCGGAGGATTTAGGGGTGATTACCCCAGAAGTTGAAACATTGCGGGATCAATTTGGGTTTCCGGGGATGAAGATTTTGCATTTTGCCTTTGGTGGAGGTCCAGATAATCCTTACTTACCCTTTAACCTGGAGCGCAACTGTCTGATTTATACCGGGACTCACGATAATAACACGACAATCGGCTGGTTTAACCAGATCGCCGACTATGAACGAGAAAATGCGATTCGTTACTTAGGAGGCTTAAGTGATGAAGGCATCAATTGGGATTTAATCCGGTTAGCCTACAGCAGTGTCGCCAATCTTGCCATGATTCCCTTGCAAGATTTCTTGGATTTGGGTGCAGAGGCTCAGATGAACCGTCCCAGTACATCTGAGGGAAACTGGAAATGGCGCTACCGAACCGAGATGTTGAGTGACCAACTGCGCGATCGCATCAAAACCCTAATTTATACGTATGGTCGGACACCGCATGATTCTTGAGGGTTATACCTGTTGAGCAAACAGATGATCAAGACCGAGGATTAGCCGCAAAGGTCATTTCCTCAACCGCACCGGGGGCGCCCATTTGTTTAGCACTTTGGTCATTAAACTCGACCAGGACGCCTCCGGCATTACCCGCCCGGACAATCAGTTGTTGATCCGCCACCCAAGTCCGCTGGGTGCCTTCGGGCAAGACGCCTTCAAATTCGGTTTTACCATCCACAACGACTCGAATCCAGGACTGAGCCTTCAGGGTAACACCTACCTGCACGGGTTTACCATCTTGGCTGGCATGACTAATTTCCGCCGATTGGTTCATATCAAGGGACTGTTTCGGTGGTCTGGATTCAGGCTTTTTCGGTGTCGGAAACTGCTGGGCAGAGGGGGTATTGTCAACTTCAATCACTTGCACTGCCGAGCGACTCAGAATGTGAGATAAACCACTGACCGAACCAATCACCAACAGAATATAGAGCAGGTAGAGATGAAGCGGTCGCAATTGAGCACCAGGTAAATGCCGCCAACGGGGTCTGATAAACTGGATACTCGCTCCCACCGGAAAAGCATCGGCAAGTTCTGCACCGTTGAGTCCCAGTGCTTCGGCAAATCGCCGAATAAAGCCGCGAATATATACAGGCTCTGGCAACTGGTCGATCTTTCCGTCTTCAATCGCCTGTAAAAGCCGTGCCTGAATTCGGGTTTGAGCCGCAACTTCCTCTAAGGTAATCGACTGTTCGAGGCGAAACTGACGTAGGCGAGCGCCTATTTCTTCGAGCTTCTCAACTTGTTCCTGCTGCAAATGACTCGTATTCTCCTTCATACACGGTACTCCTTGATATCTGCTGGCACGTTTTCGTAAGGGTTAGTGAACTCGGTTGTGGAGGAAGCGGATTTCAAATTCTTCAAGATAACGGTAGTGACCCCTGAGCAGTATCGGTTCACCTGGTCGTTGTAATTGAATCGGACCAATTGCCGTGCGGTGCAGATGGATTACTGGATAGCCTAGCAGGTCAGCAACTCGACGAATTTGACGGTTTCTCCCTTCTGTCAAGACAATTTCTAAAAGTGTTTTATCGGGTTGCTGCTTGAGTACTCGAACTTGAGCAGGTAAAGTGGTTCTACCCGACAAGTCCACACCCTGACGCCAAGCCGAGAGAATTGATTCAGGAGGATGACCCTTGACCCAAACCCGATACGTCTTGGGAACGTGATGGCGAGGATGGGTAAGTTTATAGGTCAATGTTCCGTCATTTGTCAGAATTAACGCTCCTGTAGATTCCATGTCCAACCGTCCCACCGGATGGATGCCCTGGCCTTGTCTAATCGTGCTTGGCAGTAAATCAAGAACTGTACGACGTTCCTCAAGAATGGTATTACACACTCGATCATTCCGACAAGTAGAGACTACACCCACAGGTTTATTGAGCAACAGATAAATTGTCTGAGGACGATTACTGGGTTTGAGCCGTTGACCATTAACTTCAATCAAATCCGTTTCCGGATTCGCTTTTTGCCCTAGCTGCACCAGAGTGCCATTTAGCCGAACAAGTCCGGCTACGATCATTTTCTCAGCTTGACGCCGTGAGGCGATGCCCCACTGTGAGAGAATTTTTTGTACTCTTTCCTCCATGGCTTGACTACCTGTGTAAGCTAGTTCGTCTCGACCCAGATCGTGCTGGTTCCAAGTTGATCTCCATCCTTATCGTATCCAGCAGGAGTTTGGTTAAACCTCTCCGGCTTTTAAGGTGGCTAGAGAGAATCAGTCTACTTCTAGCCCTGACCAGAATAGACCATGTACAAATATTACAAGAATGCGGAGAATTGCAAGCGTTTGGTTTTTTGACCTGCTCATTGCCTTGCTCGGAGACTATCCCCGTTGTGTCAGAATACAGGATTGACCCGAAATTGTGGCAATGGGCGTTAATCAATCAAAAGCTGGGACAGACAAAGGCAGCCGGATGATTAGCACAGTGGTATCCCCCGCCGTGCAATTATGGCTGCGATCGCAGGTGGATGCCGTGGAAACACTACAGTTTAAGCTGATGGGTCGCGATCGGCAAATTCTTCGAGGACACATTCCTACTGTGTCTATTGCGGCTCGTCGAGCTATCTATCAAGGACTGCATCTGTCGCAAATCCAGTTAGATGGGACAAATATTCGTTTCAATCTCACTCAGGTGTTTAAAGGCAAACCCTTACAACTCCTAGAACCTGTCCCAGTTACGGGTCAACTCATACTGCGAGAGAGTGACCTGCAAGCCTCTCTGAGCGCTCCTTTATTATCAAATGCTTTAACGGAATTACTGAATACATTTATTAAATCTTATAATCCACCGGATCAGTATCCACCCCTGAACGAATCCGAAATCAATTGGCAGCAGATTACGATTGATGGGGAGCGACTCACTCTCAAGGGGACGGTGACAAAGGAGGCGACCAGAGAAATACCGATTAGGATTGATGCGGGCATTCAACTGGCAACACCTCAACAACTGCGACTCCACCCCCTCCAGATTCACATTAACGCTCAACAGCCCCCGATCACGTTAGAACACTTCACGATTGATTTAGGAGCAGAGGTTGATCTCGAAGAACTCACTCTAACCCCAGGACAATTAATTTGTCGCGGCTGTATTAGAGTTATACCCTAATTAGATTTCATTCTTCAGAGTGGTGGGAGCAACCGGAAAATTGTTTTACTCTCAGAGAAGCTGTGGGACTGTTAAACTTGACGGGAATTGCCGTACAGGTAAACCGATCCCGAAAGTCAGGATTCAGTCACCCGTACAGCAGTTGGGTAGTGGTTGCGAGAAAAGTTATTGTGAAAGTTGATACGAAACCGTCCATTCAATTGGTTGAAGATGCCACCCAAGAACTCATAGATTGGGCAGCTACCATTGAGCATTCAGACGCCACCTATTTTGAAAAAGCTCAAGCCATAGCCAGACGCTTGGGGGCGCATTACCGTTCTGATGGGTTAACCGAAATTGGCTTCTGGACACCTCGGTTGTTGGCGCAGGTGATGCGGAAGATGGAAATCTATCTGGAAGTCTTAACCCCCCTTGAGCCGATTGATTGTCGGGCGGTTGAGCAAACCGTCTCCTTTCGCCGCGATCGCCTATTCTTACAACAAGAAGGCGAATACCATTGGGGTGTAATCGCCGGGATGCGTCCAGGGAACCGTGAGCAGATGGGATCGTTCTACTGGCTGCGCTTTGTCGATCAACAAGGAAACCTACAAGCGATTCGGGATACAATTCCCTATTCCATGCCGTATGGGGTGTTTGGACCGGCTGAACTGTATGATATGGCAAGCTTACAGAAACAACGAGCTGATCTGGATTACTTCAAAGCCACCAGCGTCCCCGCTGATCCGCTAACGTTTCCGCGTGTGCCAGCCCCCCGGAACATTTTACAGCTTCATATTGGCACCGCCTCTGAGGAGGGAACGGTTGAGGGATTAACCCGTATTTATCGCCAAATTGCCAGTAAATTAGCCGACAATCTTCCCTTAACCCCAGCCGAAGAAAACTATGTGGGGTACGACGCGATTCAGCTATTACCTATAGAACCCACGATTGAGTACCGAGACGAATACAGTCCAGAAAGTGAATTTTTTGTCTGTACGGCTGAAGATGAAGATGACCTGCAAATTAAACTGACTAAACCCCATACCCAGGATTGGGGTTATGACGTGCCAATTTTAGGGTCAAGCGCCACGAATGCAGCGCTTTTGGGTAGCTTGCGTCCTGATGAATTAGTGGACTTTATCGCTACCCTGCATACTTTTCCCACCGGTCCAATTCAAATTATCTATGACCTGGTGTATGGTCATGCGGATAACCAATCGGAGTTACTCCTGCATCGCCAGTTCCTCAAAGGTCCGAATATGTACGGTCAAGACTTGAACCATCAGTTACCGACGGTACGGGCGATGTTTTTGGAAATGCAGCGGCGTAAAATTAATACGGGCGCTGATGGGGTACGGATTGATGGGGGTCAAGATTTCCGTTTCTTTAATCCTCTGTCTGGACTGGTGGAATATGATGACGCCTATCTGCTGGCGATGAGTGATGTGGTTCAGGATATTGAAGGGCATCAACGACTCTTATTCACCATTTTTGAAGATGGTCGTCCGTGGCCCGCTGAAGGATGGGAAGAAATCTCGACATACCGGGAATTAATTAACCTGAAACCGGAATCGTTCCAATGGGGACCCCTGATTTTTGCCCATAACACCCCAGCCTTGGAAAAGTTTTGGGATCTCAAATGGCGGCGGGTTTGTGAGGTAATTTTTGAAGGAGATCATTGGATCACGGGTTGTGGCAATCATGATACCGTGCGTCGAGGCAATCAAATCGCGCTAGATGCCCAGATTAATTGGAATTTAGGCAGTACGCTGCCAGAAGTATTAAATAATGCTTACGATAACCCGGCGGTGACGCTGTGGGTGTATGGGTTCAGTCCGGGATTGCCTATGGACTTTATCAATGCGACAATGCACGCCCCGTGGATGTTTTTCCGCAATACCGATGAACGCTATGGGGTCAAGGTGGTTTCTGAGGAAATTGGCTTCTTGGATTGGCAAGTGACGCCAGAACTCTATGACGCACCGGAAAGTTTCAGTCGGTTGAAGTCCTTGGGATTTAGTCAGCTAGAGGAATTGCGGGAGTTTGGCAGGGCGCTGCAAGTTGCCATGACTGAAAAGGACTACAATCTCGCCGAAGTGGTTCAAGCGTGCCAGTTCTGTTTAGGAGACAATACGGATCAGTGTGATATTGAACAGCTGAAAAAGTTGAATAAACCAGAAATGGTGAGTTTCTTGAAAGGGTTGACGATTGAAAAGCTCAAGTCATTCGCGTTGATGTTCATGGAAGACTGTTACGAACTGTGTAATGTCTCTCACTATGAGGACAAGCTTGATTCGGTAAGAACTCAGTATAACCTTAGCTTGCGTCGTTTCCGCCATGATCATCCCTGGTTAGGTCACAATTTAGCTGGAATTGATCGATTCAACAAAATTAGTGATGAGGAACGGACGGTATATTACGGGGTTCGCAGTAATCCTAATGATCATGATCAACAAATCGCCATGGTAGCGCACATGGGTGGAACACCAATGACGGTTACCGTGGGAGACTGGCTGCAATTGGACATGAACGAATGGCAAGTCGCGATCGCGTCTCCGGGTTTGGATAGTGGTGATCACTTGGCAGATTTACGCTGCTTTGAGTTAGCCGATTCTCAAGCGGTGCTGTTAAAGCGAGTGAGTAAACCCGAATAGTCTTGGGTTTTGGACATCTCCATAGTAGGGGCACTACTTGTTGTGCCCCCTCCAGCGCTTTCTGAGAAAACCTATAGTTTTATTGCAATACCATGGTATACTCTATGGAAATCATAAGTTTCCTTATGGGTATTCATCAGCAATAAATTAGGACTTATGCACCAACTATGCTTAGGCTAGGGATACGATATGTCGTGTCCCTAAACATGCTGGTTCAACGGTAATTTTTGACTTATAACTTATTACTTCGGGTAACTTTGATTTTTGATTTGTTAATCGAGAAAACTATTTCATGCAAATAACCAATCAAATCCATTTTCGTAACCTAAAAGGAGATATTTTTGGCGGGTTGACGGCGGCTGTTGTTGCCTTACCCATGGCACTAGCCTTTGGAATCGCTTCAGGCGCTGGTGCGGCGGCGGGTTTATGGGGGGCAATCTTAGTTGGATTTTTTGCCGCTTTATTTGGGGGTACACCGAGTCTAATTTCTGAGCCAACTGGTCCAATGACGGTTATTTTAACCGCCGTAATTGCTGGACTTCAAGTGAATAATCCGGACAATTATCTCGCCCTGGCATTTACTGTGGTGATGATGGCAGGAGTCTTTCAAATCATCTTTGGGGTATTACGATTGGGGCGATATATTACCATGTTGCCCTATAACGTCATTTCCGGATTTATGACCGGAATTGGCGTGATTCTAATTTTTCTGCAACTGGCTCCTTTTTTGGGACAAGAAACACCTGCAGGGGGTGTCTTGGGTGTAATTCAAAATCTGCCGACTCTAATCACGAATATCGATCCGTGGGAAACGATTTTAGGAGCCATAACCTTAGCGATTCTGTTCTTGTACCCGTCCCAATTTAAAAAAGTGATGCCACCCCAATTAGTGGCTTTAGTGATTGGGACAGCCATTTCGCTGATTTTCTTTAGTGGTGTTGAGATTCGCACAATCGGCACGATTGGAGAAATTGCACCGGGTTTACCTGAGCTACAAATGCCTGCTTTTACACCCGGAAATGCGCGGTTAATGTTCGTTAATGCAATTGTGTTGGCGACGGTAGGTTCTATTGATTGCCTATTAACCTGTCTCGTGTCCGAAAGTCTAACTCGACAAGACTGCAAATCGAACAAAGAATTAGTCGGTCAAGGTGTTGCTAATTTAGTGACAGGTTTATGTGGTGGAATCGCGGGTTCTGGAGCAACAACAGCGACGGTGGTGAATATCCAAGCGGGTGGACGCACGGCGTTATCGGGTATTTGCCGTGCTTTAGTTCTGTTCATCGTGGTGTTGTGGGCGGCTCCTTTAACCTCTACAATTCCCCTTGCTGTCTTAGCGGGAATTGTTTTAAAAGTTGGGATTAATATCATTGATTGGGGCTTTCTCAAGCGGGTTCACAAAATCTCTTGGAAAGCAGCGGGGATTGTCTATGGTGTGGTACTGCTAACGGTGTTTGTGGATTTAATGATCGCTGTAGCCGTTGGCGTATTTATCGCGAATATATTAACCATCGAAAACCTATCAAAATTACAATCAAATGCAGTTAAAGCGATTACTGATGCGGATGATCAGATTGTTCTCACTGATGAGGAAAAGCACATTTTAGATGTGGCGAATGGGCGAGTTTTACTGTTCCACCTGAGTGGACCGATGATTTTTGGTGTAGCCAAAGCGATTTCCAGAGAACACAACGCTATTGCTAATTATGATGTTTTGATTGTCGATTTAGGTGAAGTTCCTATCCTGGGCGTAACGTCTTCCTTGGCGATCGAAAATGCGATTCAAGAGGCGATCGATGAAGGACGAGAGGTGATTGTTGTGGGCGCAACCGGGAAGATAAAAAGTCGGTTAGAAAAGTTAGGGATTGCTGGCTTAATTCCCGGACATCACTGGATGGGCGATCGCTTGACAGCACTGCAAGAAGGTTTAGCGATCGTTCGTGAAAAACAAGGCTTCAGCTATGAGGAAAAGGGAGATCAGTTTACCAGTTCCCAAGCTTAAGAGTTTGCAATACACAGACAGATCCCCGACTCTCTTGGAGAAGTCGGGGATCTTGCTTAAGGCTGTACCTCATCAGAAATATGCTGTATCGGGACAGAAAATCCAATGTAGGGGCGGGTTTAGGGATAAAATTAATGGAGTCACCCATCATCTTTCCACAAAACCCGCCCAGCTCAACCCTTTCAGCCCGACATTTTTGAGTGCGATCGCGGTTAACAATCCGGTGGGTTTTGTTGTCCAATTTGCAATTAATTGATTGTCTGGCGATGGGGGAATGGGCGGGTTTTGTTGTTCCATTATCGGTGACTAGATGGATTGATTCCCTAAACCCGCCCCTACATCTAACTTTTTGGACTTTGGACAAACAAATTAATTCCGGGAGGTTGGAGGACTAAGGATCATTAGCTGATCGCCTCCGTCACTTTCATACATCATCACAACAGGTGGACTTAACGTGCGATCGCGTTTATCGGGTAAAGCTGGAAAGATGTAAAAATAACCGTCGCGATCAATGAGTAAGCGCCAGACGATTGGGGTTTCTGGATCACTGGTATCGGTGAGTTCTTTACCCAGAAGTCGTTGATATAAATCTTGGTCGCCGATAATCCGGAAACCGGAAGGATTGACCAAGGGATTGTCCAGTTTGCGTCCCAGGGAGACGGTGTTGTCTGGGGCAACAACGGTGATAATCGGTAGGGTTGAGGTTTCGTTAACCGCATCTAACCAAGCATCGGTATCGGCTTGCCATTGGGCTAACCAAAATAGTGCGGTTAATGCCCATAAAACAATCACAATTTCGACGGTGAGAGAGCCTAAAAATTGCAGCGAATTAAACTGAGTTGAACTAAAGTTAACCAAGGATTGTATCCCTTGGGATAGCCATGCATTGGGGTGTTGTCTGGCGTAATTGAGGAGAGGCGATCGCACTCTTTTGGTTAGCGTGGTGAGACTCGCCATCACCGGCTTTTTAATCAGCCAAAGGGTGAGGTGAATCGCCGTAGCGGTGAGAATAAGCGCGATCGCGGTTCGGATAATGGCGAAGGGAGAACCAAACAGGGCTTGGAATGCAGCGATATAGAACGACTCAAAGGGTAAGTTTAGGGTGGAAACCTCAAGATTGAAAAAGCTAAAATAAGCCCAACGGTATATCCAACCGGTAAAGTACAACCCCGCACCGAGTAAAACGACGAGACTGGTAACTTTGCCTAATAGGTTGGGTTCGTTAGGATCAGGAGGAGTGGAAACCACAGACTTTTCACAGCGCTATTCATTTCAATCATATTACGGGGTTTTAGGAGTATCACCAAAGCGATGAAAACAGCACTGAACATCATTACCTTGACTCTACTGGTTTCAAGTCCTGGAGTCATCGGGTATGCTGAAACTACGATGAGCAAACCCAGAGAGATTGCTCAAGCCACTAACCAGCAAGCCCAACCGTTACCCGTGGCGTTACCAGACACCGCTTTGGTGTGGCAAAAACCTGGGGGTTCAATCAGTGGTCAATTGACGGCGTTGAGTGAACAGGGGTTAACGATTTCTCAGAATAATTTCTCGGAAACCTTACCTCTGGATGAAGTGAACCGAATAGAATTTCAGGAGGAGGTGTGGATTCGCAATCGACAGGGGCAAAGGGTGAGAAGAAAAGTGCGATCAGAAGATTCCTCTACAAGGAGACCGCAAGTTTGGCAGGGAGTGCCGATTGGGGCGTTTCAACTGCAAAACCCGGAAACAGCGAGTCTTAGGTTAGGGACTGTTTTAAGCCGTGAGGATTTACAAGATATTCTCTCGATTTCTAGAGATAGTATTTATGTCGTTAATGCGATTGAATTTGAATTTGATTTGTCAGGACTAACGATGACGATTAAGGCAACGCCAATTGACCGTTAGGTGTGGAGGGTTGGGTGCTATGCGGCAAATTTTATCGGGTGTTTTAGTGGTCAGTATGGGCTTGGTTCCTGTAACTGTGCCGTTGATGGTTCAACAAAGTTGGGCGCAAACCCAGGATTTACAGGCAGAATGGGAGGCGCTTTTAGAGCAAGCTTTACAGCAAACACGAATTGGGCAATATGAACAGGCAATAGAAATTTTTCAGCAAGCTTTAGATTTAGCACGAAAACTGAACAATAGACAGCAGGAAGCGTTGACACTGCATGAAATTGGCTTTAATTTTTCTCAGCTTGATCAGTACCAGAAAGCTCTAGACTATTATAACCAAGCCTTACCCATTTTCCAGGAAATAGGCGATCGCCCAGGTGAAGCCACTACTCTCAATAATATTGGCTTCGTCCACGATGCTATCGGACAACCACAACAGGCATTAGACTACTATAACCAAGCTTTACCTCTTAGCCAGGAAGTTGGTAGTCGCGCAGTTGTTGCCACTACTCTCAATAATATTGGTGGGGTCTATGATGCCATTGGGCAACCGCAACAAGCATTAAACTACTATAACCAAGCCTTATCCATTCTTCTGGAAATGGGAGACCGCGCAAATGTTGCCACTACTCTCAATAATATTGGTGGAGTCTACAATGACATTGGACAACCGCAACAAGCATTAAACTACTATAACCAAGCCTTACCCATTCTTCTGGAAATGGGAGACCGCGCAAATGTTGCCACTACTCTCAATAATATTGGTACGGTCTACTATGCCATTGGACAACCACAGCAGGCATTAGACTACTATAACCAAGCCTTACCAATTAGTCGCGAAGTAGGTGATCGCACCGGTGTTGCCACTGCTCTCAATAATATTGGTGAGGTCTACCGTGCCATTGGACAACCGCAGAAGGCATTAAACTACTATAACCAAGCCTTACCCATTCGCCAGGAAGTGGGCAATCGCGCAGGTGTTGCCACTACTCTCAATAATATTGGTGCGGTCTACCATGCTATTGGACAACCGCAGAAGGCATTAAATTACTATAACCAAGCCTTACCCATTCTTCGGGAAGTGGATGATCGCACAGTTGAAGCCACTACTCTCAATAATATTGGTGCGGTCTACCGTGCCATTGGACAACCGCAGAAGGCATTAAACTACTATAACCAAGCCTTACCAATTAGTCGCGAAGTGGATAATCGCACAGGTGTTGCCGCTACTCTCAATAATATTGGCTTGGTCTACGATGCCATTGGGCAACCCCAACAGGCATTAAACTACTATAACCAAGCCTTACCAATTAGTCGCGAAGTGAGCAATCGCGCAGTTGTTGCCGCTACTCTCAGTAATATTGGTGCGGTCTACCGTGCCATTGGACAACCGCAAAAGGCATTAGACTACTATAACCAAGCTGTGACCATTACCCTAGAAATGCGTCAGGGTTTACAGCGAGGAAATCGACAGTCATTTTTAGGAAATGAGCCAGGTAGTGTAATTGCTCTAACAAACCTCTTGATTGACCAAAATCAACCCAAACAAGCTTTTGAATGGATTAACCTTTACAGCACAGCCGAACTCGCTGATTACACCCGCCTCATTGATGCCCAAGTGAGTAATCCCCAAGCCCAAAACTCTCTAGACCAGTGGAATCAAAAAAATCAGCAATTAGAATTCCTCCGCCAGCAATTACAAGCCAACTTTTCTGAGGAACGCTCTCGCCAATTTCGGGAATTTGAGGCACAAGTTAACCAAGAAGCGGAAGACCTCTCACGCCAGTATCCTGAAATCGCTGAACTCCTAGAAACCACGCCTGATGATCTGGAGCAACTCCAAGCCAGTATCCCTGATGGTACAGTCGTTATTCAGCCCGTCCTGCTGACTAATATAAACAACGTTCCCAACCATATCGCTATTTTCATCCTGACAAAAGACCAACCCATCACGGTTAAAAAAGTTCCCGTCGATCCGGATCAACTAGATACCCTAATCACTGACTACCGAGAGATATTGCAAGACCGTTATGCCACAGGCTTCCGCGACACGGGTAACGAACTCTACGACTTATTGATTCGTCCCATTGAAGACCAAATCCAGGCATTATCTCCTAGCAAAATTGCCATCATCGCCACAGGTAAACTGCGTTATATTCCCTTTGAAACCCTCTACAACCGAGACACAGGCAAATTCTTAGTTGAAGACTATCCCATCAATTATTTCACTCGCTTAAGTGTCAATTCCCTGCAATTGACAGACACCGGAAATTCTCCATCTTTACAGCGTGGGGCATTAGGATTAGGGAATCCAATCCCGGAAGAACCCTATAATTTACCGGGTGCGGAAGCCGAAATCAAAAATCTACCCAACCTCCTACCTGGAAGTGAAATCTATCTGGGTAACGACGCCACTGTCGAAAGATTCAAATACCACGCCTCTCGCTTCCCAGTTATCCACCTTGCCACTCACGGCTGTTTTGAATCTGAGGGTTGCTGTTTGGGAGAAGAGGAAGACTGTAATGGTGTACGCCGCATCGATATGGAACCCAACACCCTCCTATTTGCCGATGAACCCTTCAACATCGCCAATGCTGCACGATTAGGCATGAAAAATACAGAACTTATTGTCCTCAGCGCCTGTCAAACCGCTTTGCGAGAAGAATCAGATGGGCGGGAAATTGCGGGTATCGCCTACTTATTTGAACGGGCAGGTGCTAAAGCAGTCATGGCAAGTTTGTGGAATGCTGAGGATGAAACAACATCCGAAATTATGACCCAATTTTATCAAAATCTCAACCAAGGGATGAGTAAAGGAGAAGCACTGCGTCAGGCAAAACTTCAACAGATTGATCGTCATCCCTTCTATTGGTCACCATTTATTTTAATTGGTAATGCCCAATAGTTCGTAGTGAGAGCTTTAGCTCTCTCCAGCTATGCATTAAAGCACTAAAGTGCTTACTACAAACAAAGTCCTATTTGAATCTGGTCACGCCACTACTGGACTGATCCAGCGAAAATTGTGGAATAGACTTGACCATTGAATCGGGCGCAAGTCTTTGCGCCCCTACGGTTTCGGGTCTCCCATTCTAATTCATCAAATAAGGTGTGCCACGCCACTACGCTTGTCCATCACGCGAGTCTCCTTAATTCTGCTGCTTTTAACCCACTGCATAATCACTCATTTCACGCATGAAAGGAGGATGAAACCCTAGCACTATATCATGTTTTGGCACACCCAAATCGACTAATTCTGCCGCAATATCATGCTCCGTTGAATTGTAAAAAATCCAGATTTTCTCATTCCGAATATCCAGATGCATTACACAATGATGCACCCAGCGCCTATGGTGCAAACCTAGATGCACAATTTGATAGTGATTTCGCTGCGTATCAAAGATTGTCTCTAATGTCTAGATCGCATCCCTACAGCCGCTACTTACCCCATTTTAATCAGAGATACCAACTGTCAATATGGATCAAAGCATTGATTGATATGGGTGTCTCCTTTGTGCAGCAAGTCCTAAATATCCAACTATTTCAAGATGATTCAGGATGTATACTTGTCTGGTGACGTAACTATCGCCGGATACCTTCGCCAACGTCAATGAACAAAACACCGCGTCAGTTTTCCCAATCCCGCATCGTGAGTCGGGATAAGCGCAGTCGGTTTGATATTGCTCGAAAAGGGATATCTCACAGTCATTGGCGAGATCCTTACCATTTACTATTGACACTCAATTGGTCTTGGTTCTTCCTTCTCATTGGGGTAGGTTATATACTAATTAATGTCTTATTTGCATTGTTGTATTTTGTTGGTGATGATTGCATCGAAAATGCCCGTCCAGGTTCCTTCTGGGACGCTTTTTTCTTCAGTGTTCAAACCATGGCGTCGATTGGCTACGGTGCGATGTATCCCCGCCCAGACTGTACCTACACCAATATCTTAGTCACCATTGAAGCCCTAACTGGCTTAATGGGATTGACCACAGCAACAGGATTAATGTTTGCCCGTTTCTCTCGCCCTACCGCCAGAGTTCTGTTTAGTCGGGTGGCGGTTATTACTGTGCATAATGGTGTGCCGACGTTAATGTTTCGGATGGCGAATGAGCGCTACAACCAGATTCTGGAAGCCCAGTTAACGGTGAGTTTACTGCGTAACGAGATCACAGCAGAAGGGGAATTTATGCGTCGCTTTTATGACCTAAAATTGGTTCGTAGCCAGACTCCTATTTTTACCTTGACGTGGACGGCAATGCATCCTATTGATCAGAGTAGTTCTTTGTTCGGGACAACACCAGAGTCGCTAGCTGAAGCCGAGGTGGAAATTGTGGTAACGTTTACGGGGTTAGATGAAACTGTTTCTCAGACGATTCATGCCCGTCACTCGTACATTGCTGAGGAAATTATCTGGAATCGGCGGTTTATGGATATCATATCAAGAGGTCGAGATGGGCGGCGGATTATCGACTATCGCCTCTTTCATGATGTGATGCCATCTGAGTGAACATAACTCGATGACCAGAAAAGCCATAAAAATAATAGTAAATTTATAGTTAATAAATCACATCTCAAACACGGTTGATGAATACATTTCGCGTTGGTATTGCAGGACCAGTGGGTTCCGGAAAAACCGCTTTATTGGATGCTTTGTGTAAGGCGATGCGGGCATCCTATCAAATTGCTGTCGTCACCAATGACATTTACACCCAGGAAGATGCCCAGTTTCTGGTAAACTCTCAAGCATTAGAGCGCGATCGCATCCGGGGTGTGGAAACGGGAGGCTGCCCACATACGGCGATTCGAGAGGATGCATCCCTGAATTTAGCGGCAATTGAAGAGTTAGAACAGAAGTTCACCCCCTTAGATTTAGTCTTCTTAGAAAGTGGGGGGGATAACCTAGCCGCCACCTTTAGCCCAGAACTCGTCGATTTGACCCTTTACGTGATAGATGTCGCCGCCGGTGACAAGATTCCCCGCAAAGGTGGACCCGGAATCACTAAATCGGATTTATTGGTGATTAATAAAATAGACCTAGCGCCAATGGTTGGGGCTGATTTGGGTGTTATGGAACGAGACGCCAAAAAGATGCGAGGTGATAAGCCATTTGTATTTACGAATTTAAAGACTCAGGACGGATTAGCAACCGTGATTGATTTTATCAAGCTCCAGATGGGGGTGTCTTGACAAAGGCTGTTTAATTTGCTAGTAAATCCGGTGAGAGAACCGGAGATAAAAACATTCAGTAGTTAGCCTGTCCCTATCCTACCCTCATCTATTGCCTGTTAATGGTGAGGAATGATACTTGATTAGATTTTATGTAGGGTGGGCAAGTCTGTTCAAGGATAGAATAAGCTTTTCTACGAGCGGGTAATTGCTCAGAATTAACTTTACTCCTTACGGGTAGATTAATTGCCAAAGTATTTGCTTACGTATTTTTACCAGGTTCCTCTTAATTTAGTGAGTAAAATATCCGAAAATATTCCCTATTGCTCTCGAATCTACAAAGCTAAACTGATAAAAAGTTTAGGCTGAAGTCAATGTTAAGTGATTTAGAACTCTGGTTATCCTTAAACGCTCGACGGTATGTCGATCTTTGCCAACAACCCCAGATTGATATAGAAGACATGGCATTTTTAGAGAATTTTAGAGTTTTGCAAAGGATAGTTGTTTCTCAACGGCAGACACAGGATGCTCGATTACCCGATTGGCAGCAGCTATCAACAGAAATAAATAGGGTCTGCTGAATAAGTTTTATGGTGAGGGGAGGGAATAGGGAACACCTCGACTTCGCTCGGTGTGTCACAGGGAACAGTTTCAACATCTTGACTATAGACGGGTGTTCTAGGAACGAGGCTCAATAATCCAGGAGTGTCTCACCTAAGAGGGATAACGTTAGCCTCAATCAATGTTACATTTGTTTACAAAGGCAATTATAGATAACTGAAGCGGAGAATTGCACTATGACAAACCCATCAAATACACCAGCACCCGAAACCATTACCAGTCCCGAAGAACGCAATGCTTGGAAATTTGGCTTTAGCCCCCAAGCCGAAATTTGGAATGGTCGTCTAGCCATGCTAGGCTTCATTATTGCCCTATTCGTTGAATACTTTTCGGGTCAAGGAGTTCTGCACACCTTAGGAATCATGTAAGCCTATTTGATGTCTCTAAGAGACAGCGTAGGGACACGATATATCCATTTCCATTGGTGTCAATTTAAGATCAAAAATTTGTAATACCTTAACTTGACATCTCCCTAACCCTCTCCTTGTCAAGGGGAGGGTATTCTAATGGCTTGGGTTTTTCCCTTGCTTCCCCAGCTTCCAGACGTGCCATGGCACGTCTCTACATTGCTTCCCCCACTCCCCCCTGACAGGTGTAGGTTTTTTATTTTATGGTTGGGACTAGACTTGGAGGACAAGGAAGGAAAGAAGACAAGGGGGGAAAACCGTACAGAATTCGGTTCGGTTAAACTAACTTCTAAAAGCCGAAACGCCCTATTTTTCGTTCTCACTCTTCCTTGTCTACTGGTCTACCTGTCTTCCTTGTCTTG
>NZ_JAVKEA010000084.1:0-21976 GCF_040221695.1 Coleofasciculus sp. E2-BRE-01
GTCAGACAAAGACTGAAAGAATGGTATCAAGATAGTAAAGGAAAGAAAGGAGAAAAGCGAAGAGAGTTAGATGTCAGCCAATGCTTTGCACCTTTACTCAAGTGGATTCTCAGTTTATGGAAGTCTGAAGACAAGTGTCTAAAGAATTTGGTTAGCTATGGCAATAGCAACACTTTGGACAGTAACTGTAGGGAGTGAAGAACAGCACCCTATATCAAAACAGTTCAAGGATAAACCTAAGCTGAATTCTCGTATAAATTCAAAATCGGATTTAAAGAAACAAGAGAGAAATATTTCTTGTTTTTTGCAAGGATTAATCAATATTATTGCCGATTTAGTTTGTGGTAAAGGGATTTCCTTAAATGGTTTATTTCCACGACAATCTTTTTCCATAAATACGTCTTGAACTATATAATTCTTCTCTACCTTGTCTACTTTTCTTCTCTACCTTGTCTACTTTCCTTCCTTGTCCTCCAAGTCTAGTCCCCACCCTCAAGTAAAAAACCTACACCTGTCAGTCTCCCCCATCTCCCCTATCGTCCCTGTTTAGACGAGGCGATCGCAAGAATACCATATACGGCGATTCCCTGCTGGCGTAACACTTGCGTGGCGGAACGGGCGGTTGCGCCTGTGGTGTAAATATCGTCTAAAATCAGTACGGGTGAATGATGTGAACGTTTGCCAAAACGCTTACCCACAGCAAACGCCTCCGTGAGATTTTGCGATCGCTCTTTTGCAGATAAGCCAAACTGGGCTTCAGTTTCCCGAACCCGTTCTAAACCGTGGGGCTGATACTGATACCCTGTAAATTGACAAAAACTCTCGGCAAGAAGTTCAGCTTGATTAAATCCCCGTTGTTGGCGCTTAATGGGGTGAATCGGAATCGGAATCACCGTTAACTTTTTCCTCTGCTGTGCCGCCGCCGATTTTAGCCAAGCCTCACCCAACCAGAATCCCAAAGGACGGGCTATCTGGGTATGATTCTCGTATTTTAGCGCCGCGATCGCCCGTTTCAATGTGCCGCCATAATGTCCCCAAACAAACACGGGTAACTCTCCTTGCCAAAATTGACTCGGATGCTTGAGTTGACAGCGCTGTAACTGACGCTGACAGTAGGGGCAAAGTTCAGCATCTGTCGCGCGATCGCATAATGGACAGTTTGATTTTAGGAATAAAGACAGTATGCTATTCGTTAACTGTCCGATTCCTCGTTTCATTGCGTCTTGTCTGGCGATGACCTTCAGAGTCTAATTATACTTGAATTTTCCTTCTAGCGTTCCCAAAGTCCTTAAGCAACATCTAATAAAAACATCGACAAAAACGCCAAATACAACAAAAGAGCCAGTAAAACGACAATAAAGGGGGGTGTAAAAATTACCGGAAAACTCGCTTCCTCCAAAAGGTTAGGCAAAAAACCTTGATAGCATATCGTATCTCCACACGTTCCATAATTGAAGAGAATCACAAACGTTTGTAATCCAATTATTTTAGGTAAAAAACTTCCTTTTATTCTTACTTTAGTTCGTCTTTTTGCCGTTCGCGCCGTCGCACTAAAAAACAAAAAGATTGTCGTTGTGGTGTAAAACAATCCGGCAAACGCAATGTAGAAGAAAATTGACATCCAGCCGCCCGATGTTATAAAAAAGAGGGGGATGCTAATTAACGCATAAATCAGGTAAACACTAAAGACCAGCCAAATATTGGTTGTAATCATTGAAGTTATAACCCTTACCGATTTACAAACAGCTTTATTCCAGCATCTATAAAAATTAGAGCTGGATGCAAACAGGTAGAAGCTGAAGCCTGGTTTAATAATTATTTGTACAAGATGAAATACTTGTTTTTTTCTTCAACAGAGTGATTACAATCGTTTAACTCATTAGATATTGCACCATTAGATCCTCGTTTGCTAGTCTTCCACTCCCAATACTTCGTCAAGTTAGGGGGCTTTATGTTTATACCTACTCATAAACGAATGATTATCCGGAATACTTTTAAGGTAGCAGCATTGGTTGCAGAGGTATAGAGGTGTGGAAGTGTAAACAAAGGACAAATGACCAATGACCAATGATTTAAATTGATACTTCCTCAATATCAGTCAAATTGGGTAATAAATTATCTTGGCTAACCGCACTTTCCCCAGTTCGCTGACAGCGCACCGCAAAGCTACAGTTACCGCATTTACCCGCCGATATTGGCACTTGGGGAAACGGGATATGATCATTTTGATAGCGGTGTAACCATCCAGATAGCCGAGTCAGCAACTCAGTTAAATCCGCTCTCGTTTTTTCATGTTGTACTCTATCGTAGGCAAACGTAATACATTTGGGACGGGGTTGAGACTTAACAAACCAGTACGTCATCGAAATTTGCTCAGGCAAATAATCACTGGTTTCTGCTAAAACATATCGGTATAAGCGCGTTTGCCAGTCTTTGGTTAACCGATGACGATTTGTCGGTAGAGGATAAGTTTTCCAGTCGAGAATTTGGGCGCTTTTTTCGTCTTCAATAAATAAGTCGTAAATAACCGTTAGTAAGTAGCCTTGCATCGTTACCGTGCGACAATGTTCAGCATCCCGAAAGGTTTGAGCATGACGGGCAAATAACTCTGGTGCTGCATTCATTAGCGCCGTAACCCAATGATTGAGTTGGGGATTATCTTTCAGCAACGAGTCTATCGGTAATCCGAGTTCTCGTTGTTGCATTAACAGGTGAAAGTAACTTCCCCACGTCAAACGTTCTTGTTGATCCGGTGAAACAGGACTTCCGCACTGATCCACATAAATATATTGAAATTTACGCGGACAGGTTTCTAACAGATTGAGTTGTCCTTGGGATAAGCGAGTTAGGGAAACCGCCGTACTTTGAGCATTCATGGTTTGGTAAGGACAAATACACTGTCTTTATTCCCTCGTCCAATCCGCAGATTTTCGTCGAGATAGGTAATCTCCAACCAGCCCCGTTGCTCTCGACTTTCAATGTTAAAATCAAGCGCCTTAAATTTTTTACCCGTTTCAATTTGCTGGATAAAGTTAGTTGGAGATTTATAGTCAATTAAACGTTTTAATCCCACAACAGACCGATTAAAATTCACATTAACGCGGCGTTGGGAAACGGGTTCAAACTGCGCTCCTACACTGATAATTCCTTCTAAGTAAGGCAAGCTGGAAATTTCGGCAATGTTATAAATTTTAGCGTCGGCGGTGCGAACACATTGGTAGATTTGACCCAATTGCCACAGGGGAAACCGACCCAGGTTTAACAAATCGCTACTGGTTGTGTAGAGTAATCGCCAGTTCCCTTCCAGTAAGTCCTGCGCTTCCAGTGGACGTGGCGTAGGGTTGCGGTCTTCTAATTGGGCAACGGCTGCCAAAATCGCTGTTTTTTCAGTGTCCGTTGCCAATAACCCCCGATTTTTTCCCGCGATCGCTTCTAATAACGTGGCTTTACTAACCATTTGTAGTCCTGACAATCCACTGTTAAATATGGTATCATTTTTATCAACTTACTGAAATTTATTATGTATAATCCTTCTTTGCGTGAAGAATCTCGTGAGCAACTGGCTCCAGTCATTTCCGTTCAACGTGAAACCTCAGTTTTAGAGTGGTTAGAATCAACGAATCGCCTGCTGGCGCGTGATCCGAGCGAGAAGGAGAGCGGCGATGACGAAGAGGAAATCACTGAATTGATGGGTGTCGAGGATAATGACTATGATGACGAGGAAGATGATGCTATAGATGAAGATTAACGAACGGGCATAGAATAGGAGCAACTGGGGCGCTAGGGCGCGATCGCTTAATTCACAGCCTGCGCCCTGATCCCCCAAGCCAGCACCATCAAGAAGGCTAACCCCATGAGTCCCGCGATCGGGTTTCCATCTACTCCGGTGATCCAAGGAGACACTTGACCCGAATACTGCACTAATTGTCCCACATTAATCATGTAATAGCCCCAAACCAACCCTGCATGTAATCCAATGGGTAAACCCAAACGCCCTTGTCCTCGTTTTGCCCAAACTAAGGTTAATCCCAACAGCACTAACCCTGGAAATCCTGGTAACGTGCGAATAATTTCTCCGAGGGGTTTGAGAAAATGCAGTGTGGCAAAAATTAGCGCATCTGCCCAAAGAGATAGTTTCGGAGAATAATCTCGTTCCAACTCATCCAATAACCAACCCCGAAAGACTAACTCCTCCGCCAAGCCAATACCCAGGGCGCTAACCAATCCTTCTACAATAATCCGCCGCAATTGTTCTGGAGGAGGTTGAAACGTTAGCCACCCTAATCCCCCCTCTAACGCAAACAAACTTAAGGTAAATAATAAACCAATACTTAACCCATTGAGCAAGTCTATTCCATTGCGCCGAGATACGCATAACCCATACGGCTTTAACAGTTGAGGTTCTCCATAAACAAAGCGTCCCCAAACTTGTAGTAGCCCTAAAAATTCCCCAAACAATAGCGCCATCGTTAGAATAGTGACGAGGTTTGAGTCATCGACCAAAAGGTAGATTGGCGCGGCTAACGGTAACCAAAATAGCCCTAGGGTAACAACAAACAAACCCAGCCGCACAGGTGCTGGGTATTGAGCTAATTTCGGGAGGTTTTGTCTTAAAATGTTCAGGACTTACGTCTCCCTATTCATCCGGTTCAATCGTACTGGTTAAGCCGTGATTCTTCAATGTTTCACAGTAGAACTCTGCATGTTCCAAAGCGCAGGTGATGACTAGAGCAATTCCTGAGTTGTGCGCTTCCATCATAATATTGACAGCTTGCGGCTGAGTCAGACTCGGTACCGTCTGTATCAAGGCTTGCACCACATGTTCCATCGGGTTGAAATCATCATTGTGGAGCAAAACACGATAGCGAGGTGCGGGTTTCCGAACAGTTGATGTTGAACGCTTTTCAATCGTTTCGACAGACAAGGCTAGAATCTCCCTCTCGTTCAAGTGTTTACAAAAAAATAGTGGCTGGGATACAGTTCCCTATTTTAGCTTTTTCTTTATATTACTCAACAATTATCAGACCAATCACCCGATTTGGCGAGTAGAGATAGCCGAATCTTGACTCGATTCCACAATCCTTATAGTCTTAATGTATGACTAAATAACCTGAAATGACACACAAATTCATATTTAAGCTCAGTAGCACGCTCCAGTCAGGATTTTTGGATCGGCTCCATCATTGCTATACCGTAGGGTGGGCATTGCCCACCAACCAAAATTTCAGTACCATTCCATTTAAAGGATGCCAGTTTTGGCAGGTATTAGAGACAATAATCATTCTTGAGTTTAAGATTAGGAATTGCTTGTGAATCCTGCTCTAAATCATCTTTCGTGTAAGGCAAATAGGCTTTTTTCCGCTTGAGGAATTCATACGTTTCCCAACAGGATGAGAAGTTGAGTATCTGGCGGACTTGGGCGGCTCCAATGTGCCATTGGCGGTAGTTATCAGCCGCGATGAATTCTAAACTTCGGCGGGAGATGTTGGTAGATTGTAGTTGTAGTTGATTGGCTATATCGTCAGGAAGTTCGCTCATGATTTGCATGGTAAACTTTCAATTGTATTTTTATAGTTTAAGGTGATTTTTTTCTACTTCGTCCACTTTTATCATTGGGCGCAAAATGAAGCATGACTGGGATATGTCTGACATGAAAAGGTTGACCTGAGCGTTCATGCCTATGAGTTGATATAAAAGCTAGGCTTCTAATTTTGCAAGGTCTAAAACTATAATCTGGTAAGTTCTTTCCAAGCAAGTAATTTTGCCATTTTTCCATGATTGATCTGGCATCTTCATCACGGATATAAATTAATAAACCGCCATGTTCTTGATTAGAGTCGCCACTTGAGTATCTTGTAGTGAGCTGCAGAAAACCTTCCCACAAATAATTGTTGTCTCTATAAATCTTTGCTTCTCCAAGCCACAAAAAACCATTCTTTCTAACAGTAATGTCAACATGACCACCGATTTTAGTGTCATGTGATACATTATAATCTAAACAACCCAATTGATTCACGATCTCTATAGTCAATCTGTCTTCTTTATCATTTTGACGCAGTTCCGGATTTTCTTGAATTTTAGAGATTACTTTATCTAAGTATTTATAGAAATTTTCGATAAAATTATCTTCAAATCCTAAATTCTTTGCTTCCTTAGCTTGCGTATAAATTTCGTAGTTGTAGAATCCGCAGCGTGATTGAATGGCAGCGATCGCAGTAATTAAATTTTCTCGGACTGTGCTTTTGGGTTTTAACAGAAGCTTATTCAGTTGAGGTAACTCTTCAGAGTCCCCAATTTTACCTATTGCCTCAATAACCTTTGGATGAACAACATGAGGATCAAGAGGGGTTTTAACTTCCAATGCTTGAAATAAAGCAGGAATTACTTTTCGACAACAATATCCTTCTCCTGAAACAATTGATACAGCATCCATAAAACAAATGGCGTGCGGCTCAACTCTCGATTGTCTCGGCTCAATAATTGCAAGATTTGTTCCGCTTGAGTGGGGATACATTCTTGTAAAAAGCGATTGATTTCTGAAGGATTGAGAGGTTGAATTTCCAATCGCCTTTTGATGCCCAAATCGCCGCTACCTAGCTCTCGCGTTGTACAGATGAGTGGTACTTCTGAATATTGGCACTCCTCACGAAATGCTTTAAGTTCTGTACGAACGGTGTCTGCTGGCATCTCGTTAAAGCCATCCAAGAGCAGAATCAGCCGTTTCTGAAACAATAGTTCTTCAACGTCTGGAATTTTCAGTCGTAGTTGTGGCTTAAGGGCATTTCTAATCAAAGTCAACATCCCCGAAGGATCTTCAGAGGTAGAAAAACGGATGTTGTACCTTTTCAACGGAACCAGCACAGGAATTCGAGGTTCTGGTTTCTCAAGCTCCTTTTTTGCCAAACTGACTAAACAACGCAAAAGCGCGGTTGATTTGCCCACACCTGGCAAACCTACCAGTAAAATATGCTCGGATTCAACGTAATTCTGGATTCCTTTAAGTATTGGCAGTGAGACTGTCTGTGGCTTATCTTCTTGTCTCTTCTCTTCAGTTTGCACCATCTGCTGAAATGAGAAGGTTGCCTGTTTAGCCGCGATTGTTTCAGTCAACGCATCCACAGCCCACCACTGTTCATAGCGGTGGCAGATTTTTTTTAGGTAATCCTGAACCTCGCTAGGGGCAATCATGGGAAAGTGATGTTATATCCATCTTAAGAGTAATGGCATACTCCTTAAGTCTGGTGGGCAGTGTCCACCCTAGGGTCTATCAAGGGTTTCGACGATCCGAAAAGGCAAATTTTCAGTGCCATTGATCTTAAGAGAGTCTTCTCTATGATAGGCTGGCTATCTGGCATAATGCCTCGATGATTAAACTGGAGACAGGTAGGAAACTGTTTGTGATGGTGAATAGCTGTAACAACCTAAGCCGCAGGGTGTTCCAACCCACAAATTAATCTTACCTAAATCACCCCTAACTCTCATAAGTTGCCCAGTATCCGGTTCATGCAGAAGTGCGCGATCGCACACTTCTAGAGCTAAAACGAGGTGAATCCATGATCCAAGCCTTGCAACCGCCGATTACGTTTGATGAGTTTATTGAGTGGCTACCAGAAACCGCTGAATGCCGCTATGAGTTACACCATGGGGTAATTGTTGAGATGCCAAAACCGAGAGGTAAGCATTCAAAGTTGTCAGGGGATTTAGCTTACAACCTAGGCACTGCAATTCGTCAGGCTTCCTTGCCTTATTTCATCCCTAAAGAATGTATTGTTCGTTCTCTGGATGGTACCTCTGGATATGAACCGGATGTCATTGTCCTAGATGAACCTGCACTGACTGATGAACCGGATTGGGAAAGTGGCTCTATCATCACTCTGGGCAAATCGATCAAGATGATTATAGAAGTCGTTTCAAGCAACTGGCGGGATGATTACTTGATTAAGCTGGGAGAGTATGAAGCCTTGGGTATCCAGGAATATTGGATTGTGGATTATGCCGCATTAGGTGGGCGACGCTTCATTGGCAATCCCAAACAACCTACTTTAACGCTCTGTCAATTGGTAGAGGGGGAATACGAGTTACAGCAATTTCGAGCAGGCGATCGCTTGATCTCGCCCACTTTACCCAACCTAACGCTGAGAGTCGATCAGGTTTTTGCGGCAGCACAGTAGAGCGCGATCGCTCTTTTGAACACCCGTTAGATTCGTCCGCCCCCATTCCTTAACGCTTACGCTATATTAGTTAACGTTACTTAACATTATCGAGAACCATGCAGGCGACCCCCGTTGCAGCAACAGCAACCATTCCTGGCATCTATTGGCAATGGCGAGGACAGTCCATTTACTACGTCAAAGCGGGTGAAGGGCGATCGCATCATCCTCCTCTGTTACTGATCCACGGATTTGGTGCATCGACGGATCACTGGCGCAAGAATATTGCTGAACTCCAACAGGAGTTTGAAGTTTGGGCAATTGACCTATTGGGGTTTGGACGATCTGCTAAACCGGACTGGCAATATAGTGGTGAGTTGTGGCGAGACCAGTTGCATGATTTTATCACTCAGGTGATTGGTCAGCCTGTGGTTTTGGCAGGGAACTCCTTAGGCGGCTATTGTGCGCTGTGTGTGGCGGCGCAACGTCCTGATTCTGCTGCGGGAGTGGTGTTACTCAATAGTGCGGGTCCTTTTACCGAGACGAAAGTTCCAGAGTCCTCGAATTCAGGGGGAAAGGGATTTAAGAACCTGACGCGATCGCTCTTATTGCAACCTTGGGCGAGTTTCCTTTTGTTTCAGTACCTGCGGCGACGGGCGATCATTCGCAGAACCCTCAAGCAAGTCTATTTAGATCACAGCGCTATTACTGATCAACTGGTAGACGATATCTATCGCCCCTCCTGCGATCGCGGAGCGCATAAAGTTTTCGCCTCTGTCTTCAAATCGCCCCAAGGGGAAAAAATCGATGTGCTACTTTCCCAATTACGCTGTCCCTTATTACTTTTGTGGGGAGAAGGTGATCCCTGGATGAATGCCAAAGAACGGGGAGCCAAGTTTCGTCAGTATTATCCTCAACTGACAGAATACTATCTCCAAGCGGGTCATTGTCCCCATGATGAAGTTCCCGACCAAGTGAATGAACTCCTAAAATCCTGGGTGATTAAAAATTGTTAAAGATTCGGACATTTTTACGCCAAAACGGTGTTAGGTGGTAGAGAAAAACAACTGAGTGCAACACAGCTTCTAACTGTTAGCACTAGGCTAATCAGCATTTTAAGATCGCAGAAACCCTTGATATACCGTAGGGTGGGCATTGCCCACCAACCTTCTAACCTCTGCCTTCTCGTACCAGCACCGATGAGCAATGATCACCTCTGACAACCCACCCCCCCAGAATCCACCACCGCCTATTGTCACCGATCCTGGCGTTCTTCAGAAAACCCTGTTTGACGATTTTATTCAATCGGTTTTGGCAAATGGCGAAATGGTCATGCCTTGTATCCCAGCATTAACCGAGTATTATATCTGGCGGATAGGGGCGCTGTTTCAGGCAATTGATTCTCGTTTTAGCAAGGAACAATTGCAGCAAGTGGGTCAAATGGTTGCCAAGAATCTGGTTGAGGGATTTCGGATTTCTCCCCATAGCAAATTGCGTCTGAAGTACGAAACCTCTCAGCCGACGAATGAGGGATACAAGTTCAAAATATCAATACTGGCTGCATCAGTTGTCGAGGAATATCAGAAATGGGTTGACTCCCGACAGCCGTTTCTATTTGGGTCTGAACCAAACGCGAAAGTGATGCAGGTAGCGGCACAGTTTGAAGATCCGACAACCGTAACGGTATTAGATGTCGGTGCCCGAATAGGTCGCCATACCCTTCCTTTAGCCAAACAGGGTTATTCAGTCGATGCGTTAGAGTTGTCCCCAACCTTTGTTGAACGGTTAAAAAATGCCGCCTCAACTGGTTCAGTTAACGTGACCGTTGGTGATATCCTTGATCCACTGATAAGAATGCCTCTAGCGCATTATCGTTTCGCGATCGGTGTAGAAGTTATTGCTGCTCATTGTCGAGATGTTGAGCAACTGCGATTATTTTTAGTCAAAATGTCTGATGTTCTCTGTTCAGGAGGACTATTACTATTTGCTATTTTTTTATGTCAAGACGATTACGAACCTGATCCGTTAACTCGGCAGATTTCTCAACTTCACTGGACTTCTAGTTGACACCAATGACTGATGTGCGCCCAATTAAATAGCAAAATCTATTCCATGATTTTTGCTGTATCACACCACGACAATTTGCCATTTAGTCCTGATTGTTGCGCTTGAGTATTTCTTGCTCAATATAGTCATCCAAATTGGGGATATATTGCACCGCTTCCGCTTGGAGAACCTGATTGACAATCTCTAGGGGTAACGTTTTTGCCCGTTCCAAGTCTTGATTTAACTGCTCATTTTGAGCATTGAGTGTATCAATTGTTTTACGGAGGAAATCTTGCTGGCGATGAAGGCTGTCTTCCAGCATCTGCTGTCCTAAAACTTGCCTAAATTGTTGACTAAATCTGAGCATTTTTATATTCATATCCTGAGTGCTGTTGGGTTCATCTTGAGTGTCGGTGTTACTGTCTTCGGGAATCGGTTGATCGGGAGAGGTTTGAGAGGTATCCTGGTTAGGAGTAGCGTGCAAAGACGTCACGCGATCGCTCATTGCTAAAGCTACCTCTGGAATCACCCAGGAACTGCAAATCGCGGCGGTTAAGGCTAAACTGTAAATTAGACCAGCAGATAGGGGATCAGAGGGAGAAGGAATCGGTGATTGGGGATTCACTTCAGCCAAAGTTTCCTCCGTTGTCCAGCTATTAAAATTCATGGTCGAAGATTGACCCAACAAGACAATTGATAGGGTGGAGGAGAATAGAAAAAACTGGGTAATGACTATGCCAATGTGAACAACTAAAGGATGGGTTATTTTAGGTAAAATTAAACGATTCATGGGAATTATTTAAGCGAAACTGTGCTTGAAGTCAAGGAATTGTCGGTTGGGTTGAGCGAAGTCGAAACCCAACGCCGTACAAGACTATTTTGGTTTTAATCGTCAGTCCAACTTATCGGATTTTTGCTTCCGGTTAAGCCAACTCATCCCTAGACCGCCCACTTCAATCGCACCTGCAAAAATAGTCGAAACGAGAGTTTTCGTGGGAACCTTTAAGCCAAAAATATCGAGTTTGTATTTACCAATAACGCCACCACCAGAAATGTCCAAGAGAACTGCTAAAGCGATAAACGATCCCAAAGCCGAGATACACCAGAAGCCCCAAATCCCACTAAATCCTATCCATGTCAGGATTGCTTTTAGTCGTTGGTTTGAGTTGTCAATCAAGGGTGTTTTTGTTTCTTGTTCAGGTAAAACCGTGGAAATTTTGTCAGCAGAGTCTTGATTTGCAGTCATGATTCACTCCATTAGTGAGAACGAGGACAACGGTTAAGTTCAGCGCCCGTGATTTCTGAGAGAGTCAGTTCACGGGCAAAGCGATTGGGGATTAATAAATCACCGGGTTGAGTGCGATTGAGAATTGAGTTCACAGAGGCTGGGAAAGATTTGCCCGGAGTGAACGAATTCTCTAAGAATTGAAACGGAGACGTGATACCTGTGGCGGAGAGAGTGACAGGATAAGCTTGAGTTGTTCCCGCCACCTGAGTTTCAGGATTGACGACAGGTTGCACAGTTAGGGTGAAATGATTAACCGGAAGATTCAGCACCAAAATTTTGCGATCGCCTTTTATAATTCGTAGGTTGGGGGAAAAGTCCAACGTGTTGGCGTCTTGCCAAACGACGACTTGATTTTTGGGCAGAATTGACCATCCACTGTTGTCTCCTATCAGTAGCTGAATGCTCATTTTCTCCGCCGAGGTGGGTAGAATGAGTGTGGTAAACCCTTCGGTTGCACTCTCCCGACTCACCGGAACCCGGATAGTTTGCAGGGGGCGGTTGAGAGAGAGTTCACTTCCGCCGTGGATAGTGCGACAGACGCCAGCTTGGGGCGGTGGTGGGTTTGGCGGTTGGGAAACAGCCGTGCAGCTTATTAGGCTGACACTACTGAGTACAATGGTTAGACGTTTAAGTTTCATGGTGAGTTGGGTTCATAAAGTCGTTTTGAGTGGTAAATTAACCTTATTTAGCAGTCTAGAAGCAGGCTATACCCAACAATCAACCCAACAACCCAACAAAATCGGTTAAAAAAGTTGGAAGTTTCCTAAGCTAGGTTTCTGGGGTCTATCTGCCCTAAGCAAATTTGGTAGTCTTAACGAAGAGAGGATGGACAAGATGAACCGACAACTTTGCTTAGAATGTAGGGAAGCGGAGGAGGAATCAGGAATCGATATCAATCGCCTCCTACATGAATTGGCTTTAATCAAAGGCAGAGGACATCCAACTGAACTGTCTGATAAAGAAACTCTCTATTTATGTCTATCGCTGTGTGGGTGCAGCAGTTCTGAAACAGCCTATCGATACTATCTCGGTAGGAAGCCAAATGAGGAAGAATTGGCTGGTCAAGATTATATTAAAAGACTGAGGAGAAATATGAATGCTGAAATGTCTGATAAGGTCAATGGATATATAAAAGAGCTTATGGGGATAGAAACCAATAAATACAAACCCTCTTGGTCGAAAGTTAGGCAGTTTCTAATTAGCAATGGATATGCGTGTCCACAGAATTCGCCTCAGTCTCAACAAAAAAATGTGAGAAAGGCGGTGATGATAGTCGAAGTTAAACAGAGTGTTGTTGAGGAGGTGAGAAAGACATTAGAAGAGCAATATGGAATAAATATTAATGTTTTACAAGTTTTAGGCATAAAATAAGGAGGGCTAAGATAGTGACCATTAATCGACATAAAGGTCAAGTAATCATTTTTGAAACCTCCCCAGAGGAATTGGAACAGCTTCAAGCGCTTTTTGAATCAGGAGAGTTGAGTAGAGTCCTAGGTATTCAAGTTTCGGATATCGGTGCAATAGCTGAATCAAACCCCACCGCCCCTGTCTTAATCGGTGTGCAGTTACGGCAATGGTTTCAGCAAAATGTGCTGGATAAATGGGAAGCAGAAGCAACACTGATTGGAACATTTCTCGCCCAAGAAATGAATAATACATCCAGTTGGAGTGAGGAATTAGAGGGGGCGCGGGGGGGTTCGAGATCACAAGTGATTCGTCGCTATATGGAATTACTGGATAATCCCGATAAACAGGTAAGTTTTCAAGCCGCGTTGGAATTAGGGGAAACAGGAAATCCTCATCCAGCGATTATTCAGGCATTAGTCAAAGGATTGCAAACCTGTCACCATGAGGAAACCTCTTGGCAAATTGCGTTAAGTTTAGGAGAACTTGCACCCAACCATCCGCAAGCCGCATTTGCCCAACATAAAACCATAGAATTAGCTGAACAAGCGGTGGAATTATTGGTGGGAGTGAAGCGGAATTCAGAAGAACAGATTGATGTGTTGTTGCAGGTGTATTCAACCGAGTTAGAGGATACATTACCGGAAGGATTAGAGTTAACCGTATTGGATGAAGCGGGGCAAGTTTGGCGAAAAACGACAGCACAACCGGGGGATTATTATAATCAGGTAGGGTTAACCACTCCCTTGGGGAAAGGGTTTACTGTTGAATTGGAATTAGGGGATGTTCGGGTGAGGGAAAATTTTATGGTTTGAAGTTCGTAGTTGTTCGTAGTTGCGCTTTAGCGCCATAAACGCTTAAATTCCCTGGAAATAAAGGTTACAATAATTTTTCGCGTCTTGATGCAGTACCGTTTATTTATGTCCGACAACTTAAGCTGTTTAGCATTTAAACCTTAGTATCAATAATGACGAAATCCTGGTAGTGCGAGCATCTTGCTCGCTACTTAGTTACAGTTGGGTTCAACAGGAACGATATAATCATTTTTACCCTGATTAAATGGTTGAAAAATTATGACTCTGAGATTTATTAGCCCCAAAACCGACTTTGCTTTCAAAAAAATATTTGGGTCAAACGACAGCAAAGATATCTTGATTAGCTTTTTAAACGCCTTGATTTATGACGCCAATCCTGTGATTCAGGATTTAGAAATCATTGACCCTTATAATCCCAGAGATGTCGTTGATCTCAAAGATAGCTATCTAGATGTAAAAGCCTTACTAGATAATGGCTCAACCGTATTAATTGAAATGCAGGTACTCAACGTGGCGTGCTTTGAGAAGCGTGTCATTTATAACCTAACCAAAACTTATGCGAATCAACTCAAATATGGGGAAGGATACTCTTATCTTAAACCCGCTATTGCCTTAACCATTACCGATTTTCTCATGTTTAACCAAACTCAACGGTTCCTAACGCGGTTTGGCTTAAAGGAAACACAGGAGTTGTTTGATTATCCTGATCCGGAAATCGAGTTAATCTTTGTGGAATTACCCAAATTCACGAAAACCCTGGATGAATTAGACAGTTTAACAGATAAATGGATTTACTTTATTAAAGAAGCTCCCAGCTTGGAAGTCATTCCACCCACATTTAGTCAACTTCCGGAACTAGATAAAGCCATGAATATCGCGAATCAAGCGAATTTAAGTGTAGAGGAATTGGAAAAATTGCGTAAACAAGAAATGTTTCTCGAAGACCAACGGGGATTTATTATTCAGGCAGAGCAGGATGGATTAGCTAAAGGATTAGAACGAGGATTAGAACGAGGATTAGAGCAAGGATTAGAGCAAGGATTAGAGCGAGGGCGTCGAGAGGAAGGAATCCGATGGACACTACGTTTACTGGAGCGGCAGTTTGGCTTAATTGCTCCAGAAATTATTAACCAGATTCAAAACTTATCGTTTGAACAAGTAGAACATCTAGGCAATGATGTTTTAGGGTTCAATAGTTTAGAAGACTTATCGAACTGGCTACAAGAAAATGGAATGAACAGGTAATACTAAGTTGCGTTATATCCTGTAATCTTGCTGGCTACTAACACCCAATTTAACAAGCTGGTTTCGTAGAATCATGGTGCGTTAGCGAAGCGTAACGCACCCTACATTTATACAATTTATACAATTTATGCAATTTATACAAATTCAAGAGGATAATTTAGCCAATTGGACAAAATGCTGCCCAGTAAAAGGGAGAAGCAAAGGGCTTCCTATTATCATCAATTTTATTTAAGAACTTATTCAACTTAATTCTAGAAGTACTCTTCAACGGTAATCGCTTAATCATCGGTTTCAGTTCTCGCTTCGTCGCATTTTTTAGCCAATATTGCGCTTGACGGAGGGCGCGAGATACATCATCTGGATTCTCCTGTAAGGTTTCATGGAACTTCAGCATCAGAAACGTGGTGGATAAATCATTCACATTCCAAAGACTCCCGACAATATGAGTCACACCCGCCGCCAGAAAACCACTGGCAAGTCCGACAAATTCATCAATTAATCCCGATTGACTGGTTAATCCGGTTTCGCAAGCGGAGAGACAGACTAAATGACAGTGACTTAAATCTGCTGCAAAGATATCCTTTAATATAAGTTCCTCATCATTGGCTAATTTCAAGTGGGATTGATGGGGGTATTCCAGATTATGTTCCCCATGACCTGAGAAGTGGAAAATATTGATAGGCTGAGAGAAGGCTTGCTGAATAGCGGATAGCGTGGCGCGTGATTTAGGTAAGCGGTGAAGTTGGGGGTAAAGTTGACAAATGGCGGCTGATTCGAGGGAGGCATATTTGAGATCACCCAGAGGATTTTCTACACTCAGGAGAGATAAGGATAGGGGTTGAGTTCGCTGGGTGGCTTTTCGCTGTTGATTATCGAGTCCGACTTTGATACTAGGGAGATAGGTAATCGTAAAGTTATCGGGAAATAAGGCATGAATCGGTAACAGGTGCAAGTCTCGGTGGGGAACTAAAATTAAATGGGTGACGGAGGGACAATGCTGCTTGAGGTACTGTACAATTCCTGGAATATTCAGCAGTTCCTTTAGGCGTTTTAAGGATTTAGGCATAGTTTTTATCCAGCGCTTCTCCTCGTCTGAGGGAATACAGGGTTGAAGATTTCCCCCATCTCTGGAATTAGCTTGGTTGCGCCGTTGGTCAAATTGGCGATAAGTTTGATAATCCTGTTTCCAAGTTTTAATCCAGTCTTCAAATTTGAGCAGTTGTTGAAAGGATGGGGGCGGGGATTGGGGATGGTTACCGTTAGTGCCTGGATTCCTGGGTTTGAGAACCTGAAGTGGCTGTTCGTGTCCCAGAATAAATGTGGTAATCGCCGCCGGACTAATGTGCCAGTAAATAATCGCGGTATGGGGATTTAATAGATGTTGCATTTGCTCATAACTGGGACTTTCTTCGGTAGATTTATAAGTACCGTAGCGCAGCCAGCGCAGGCAGAGATTTTTGCGTTCTTCGGCTAATTCCAGGGCTTTTATCGGGTGAGTGGGTTCGGGAGAATGGGCGAGTTCATCAACCCGCAATTGCACCAAGCTGGAAAATTTTCGGGAGAGTCGGATTTTATCGGCGTCTAAGGACATTTCTTGCAGTAAACGTCCAAGTAAGTCGGTGGCTTCTGCGAGTAATACCTGCACGTCTTGGGTTTGATTTAAGCCACGGTAGACTTGAATTAAGTCTTGTAAAACTTCTAAACGCTGTAATCGTAAATGCGGTGAGGTGAGGAATTGTAGGGCTTGTTGATAACATCGTTTGGCATCACGCCAGTAGGGTAAACAGTTTTGTTGTTGCTTTCCTTGGGAATAGTAGGCTTGACCTTTCTGCCAATGTAAATAGCCGCATCCTTCGTTATATTCTGGATTATTGGGTTGGAGGGCTTGCAATCCGTTATTATAGTTTTTAATTTTTGCTTTATCACCTTCTATTTTAGAAGCAGCTAAAGCTCGATGCGCCCAAGTCTTCCAAGATTGATTATTAGTTAACTGTAAAGCACGATCATAGGAATCAATTGCTTCTTTATATCGTTGTAAATCATATAGCAACACCCCCTTATTATCCCAAGCTGGGAATAAATTTGGGTTAAAATGCAATGCTAAATCATAGCATTTTAGTGCTTCTTGATGGCGTCCTAAATCAGATAGTACATTGCCTTTATGAGTTAAAGCTTCAGGAAAATCTGGTTTAAAATTGATTGCTTTATTGTAACAATCAATTGCTTTTTGATAGTGTCCTAAATAAGATAATGTTTTTCCTTTAGTATACCAAGCTTCGTAATAATCTGGTTTAAATCCTAGTGCTTTATCGTAACAGTCTAGTGCTTCTTGATGTTGATTTAAAATTTGAAAAACTGCACCTTTTGTATACCAAGACTGGTAGTGATCAGGTTTAAATTGTAGTGCTTTGTTATAACAGCCTAATGCCTCTTTATATCTTTGTGAATTTAGAAAAATAGTCCCTTTATTATGCCAAACTTCGTAGCAATCAGATTTAAACTGTAGTGCTTTATCACAACAGTCTAATGCCTCTTTATACCTTTGTAAATCTCGAAAAACAATCCCTTTATTATACCAAGTCTCGTAGTCATCAGGTTTAAACTGTAGTATTTTATCAAAACAGTCTAATGATTCTTGATAGCGTCCTAAATTAGATAGAATAACTCCTTTTGCCAACCAAGCCTTATAAGGGTCTATCTCAATCTTCAGCGCCTTGTCAAGGCTAGCCAATGCCGCTTCGTAATTCCCCGCTTCATATTCCTGAGAACTTTTGTCAAACCATTGTTGTGCTGTCTCCATCGCTGGCCTCACCCTGCTATAGCAAGCCTAACACTAACTCTCTATTGTAGAAAAGCTCAAGAGTGATCGCGCTTTCCTCGGCAAAATTTTAACCTTTCCCTCAAAAGGTGAACCCGGTTAATCGAGCATAGTCTCAGCCCTTCTCCAATCCACCTCACCCAGCAACAGTCAGCCTCAGACTAACTCTCTATTGTAGAAAAGCCCAAGAGTGCGATCGCCCCAGCTTGTCGTAAAGGAACCTTAGCCTTAGATTCCGTTGGGTTGAGCGAAGTCCTTGGGTTGAGCGAAGTCGAAACCCAAGCTACTGGCGTGGCGCACCTTAATTAGTTGATTAGAATTGTAGGGGCGCACCGACGTGCGCCCGATTTCCTACGACGTGCGCCCATCAAATCGTCAAATCTCTCCCACAATTTTAATTGAACAGTATTTAGGATAACCTGTGTAATCAACTGACAATAAACGATGAACCCTGAACAATCAACCATCAACAATCAACCCCCTAACATCCGAGAAGAACATATCCACCAGCTACAACGCCAGTTTTTGACTCGTGGTCAACTTAAACTCCCCTGCGTACCCGCGCTGCGAAACTATTACCTGCATCAAATAGAAGCACTGCTGCAAACCATTAACCAAACATTGGGTGAAGAAGCCGCCAGTCGCTTATCTCACAACCTAACACTGAAACTGGAAGAAGGATTTGAACAATCGCCTCTTTCCCTATTAGTGATTTCAATACGACCTAACTGCACCCCCTGAACAACGCTTCAAGTTTAACTTTTCCCTACAGAGTGAATCTGTTGCGGACACCTATCAACAATGGGTAAATGAACGAGAACCGCCTCTATTTGGGTCACATCCCGATGCGAAACTGATGGCAATTGCAGCACAATTGGGAGAACCTGCTCAAGTTCCAGTGTTAGATATTGGTGCGGCGGCGGGTCGCAATACTCTCCCTTTAGCGAAACTTGGTCATCCGGTTGATGCGGTTGAGTTAGCGCCAGTGTTTGTGAATCAATTACAAACTATTGTCCAAGGATCGAATTTACCCGTCAGAGTAATTCTCGGTGATATTTTCAGTCGCGAAATCAGGTTGCGACCCGCCTATTATCGATTAGTGGTTCTGGCTGAAGTTGTGGCGTCTCATATTCGAGATTGGGAACAACTACGGTTATTATTAGCCAAAATTTGCGATGTTCTTTGTTCGGGCGGATTGTTACTTTTTAGTATGTTTTTGACAGTTGACGACTACGAACCTGATCCCGTCACCCAACAAGTTTCCCAAGCAAAATGGTCTTGTCTGTTTACCCGCCAAGAATTAGCCAAAGCGATGGAACGATTGCCGATAGAATTAGTGTCCGATGAGTCTGTGTTAGAGTACGAACGCGAACATTTACCAGAAATAGCGTGGCCCCCCACCAGTTGGTTTATTAATTGGTGTTTGGGGTATAATGTGTTTCCCTTAAACCAGGGAAGACCGCCGTTAGAGTTGCGTTGGATTCTCTGTAGACGATTATAGTGATTAGTCAAGAAACAGTAAATTGACATTCAATACTTATTAAGCAATGAAAAATCTCTGAAGCCAAAATTGACCACAAAAGCAACATTCAAATTTTCCATCGATTTAACCAGAGAGGGGATATCTCCCATCGGTTTTGATTCGTAGTGATTGAATAAAATAGCCATGCGTTTTTCCAGGTCAGGGCGAATTTCGGATGGAGACAGCAAAACCAGTTTAAGCAGTAAAACTGTCATTTGTAGCGAACCCAGATTAACCACTAAATCATCAAACCAATAATGTTCTGGTTTTTCTGGACTTTCGACGATGAGTAAATTAAACAACTGGCTGCATGTTTTCTTGATCAAGAATTTGTCCAGTTTATTCTGATTATATTCAGTTAGCGTATTAGCCAGGTGTTTATTTAACAATCCATAAAAGTAATGTTGTCCATAGCTCGGATCAATTGATGCAATGATATACTGATATAAATTGTCTTTAAAGAGAGAATACGAAGGCGTCTTCAATGTGCGGTGTAGAAAATTTTGTGCCTCACAGTAGGCATAGGAATTCTTGGCTTTTCCGCCAAACTGCCGCAGTGCCAGATGCAATTCTTCGTCATCCAATAGGGTAGGATTTTTTACCAACGGCTTCCTCATTCTAGTAGGGGATACGTTTCCCTTGACTAGATAGGTTGCATACTGCCACAGTTCATCTTCCAACTGTTGCTGTTTTTCCGCTTGCAGTTTCTGGATGGTTTGCTGAGCTTCCTCGGAACAGTCTTGACTCAATAGACAATAGGAAAATAAGAATGGATATCGCCCAACTAACTCAGCTAATTTTTTCCGTTCCCATTTAGAAGACTTTTCTGTAGATGTTGGCTCATCCACCACTACCCTTAGACGTTCTAAGGCTCGATATTCTTCTGAATTGATAAAGGTTTGTACGAGTTGTCGCAAACGGCTAGTGGTGGGCTGGTGGCTAATTTGGAACAAATCCAGCAACTTGTTGATCGCTACATGTTCTTTAGGCGTCATTTGCCAACGGTTCACCAGAATGTGACAGCAGCGATAAATGATATATTTAAACTCTTGATCCGCTCGTCTAGATGCGGTAATTCTGTAGAGTATATCTAAAACTTTTGGGTCTGAATAGTCGATTCCATGGATAAACAACTGATGGAAACGTTCAATCATTTGCTCCGGAGATTCCCGTTGCAAGCAGTCTATTAGGTGTTTGTAGAGACGTTCGGCTAGGGTGTCTAAGTCAAGCTCTCCCTCGTGATTTCGTTTCGCGAAGGAAACAGGTTGAGGTAGACTCGGAAGAATCTGCTGCACCCACTGTTCACTAAAGACAGACTTGTAAATCGGGTTATAAGCTTGTAGTTGACTATTCTGCTTGACCACTAATCCAGTCAACCGCAATTCCATTTGGGGACGACTGTCATTCGCCCTAATTTGTCCATCTTGTAAAATTTGTTGGTAGATATAAATAATTTCCGGATGACGTTGCCCACATTTGAGCAAGCGATTGCGGATCGTTCTTAAATGTTCGGGTTCGTCAAAAGCTTCCCAATTTTCAATGACTTGGGTTTGAATCAGGTGTTCAATCCAAGCTGAGACTTTAGCTTTACCATTTAGTCCCAGAAAAATTTTTTTGAATGGATTAGCTTGCCAGGTTTCCCTAGTTTTAGGAGAATGTCTTTGTTTCTCAATAGAGTGACTGACTAATTTACACAGCTTTTGGGTGAGAAACGGTTGACCTCCTGTCCAGGCTAAAATTTCTTGGAGAATTACATCGGGATGACTAACTTTCCCGGCAAATCCCTCGGCTAAAGGTTGAATATCTTTGAGCTGAAACCCCGAAAGTTCAATTGCCTGACCGATATTGAATGGGGTGCAGTATTTATCTTGAATCAGATCAGATGGTGTAGCGACGCCAAGCAGAGCAAAGGTGAGGCGTTGATAGTTAGGATTCGTGGCTCGCTGATTGTAGCAAGATTTGATCGCGGCGAAAAAGTCATCCACCGGAAATTTTAAGCGGAGAACGTTATCGATTTCATCGAAAAAGATGACTAAGTTTTGCGGGATTGCTTGAAGTAATACCTCATCAAAAAATGTGCCAAACCGTTGTACGATCGAGAGATGCTTGCGCGTAGACCACCAAGCTTCCAGTTCACTGGCATCCATGAGATCAAAGCTGCCAGCCAAGGTGTAGACAATACCCGCGTACCACTGTTCTAGGGTAATATTTTGGCATCCGATCGCGGTCAGATCAACCGCAGCACAGGCAATCCCCACCTGCTTCAGGCGCTGCATCGTGCGAACCCGTAGGCTAGACTTCCCCATCTGGCGGGAGTTGAGAACATAACAGAACTCTCCAGCTTTCAGCGCTTCGTAGAGTTGATTGTCAGCTTGTCGAACCACGTAGGTAGGAGCATCAATAGGGAGACACCCCCCAACTTGATACTCGTAGGCTGAGTTTTGCACGGCAATCATGGAATGCACCTGAGGTTTAGGTAAAAATACGGGATTTCCCTCTGACAGGATTGTATCCTAGATTGTTATATTTCCCAGAACTGAGAGCCTTATCCCGCATTTCTCACAAACTAATTTGAGAAGATAATTTTAAGGGGAAAAGTAGAACTTTTCATGCGCAGAATAGAAAAATTCCAGATTATCCAACAAGATTAACTTAAAATTGCCAACCCTTACCCGACGTATTTGATAA